>NZ_ANKP01000248.1:0-2145 GCF_000319775.1 Cupriavidus sp. HMR-1 | reverse complement strand
GCTGGCGGCCAGCGCCAGCCCCTTCGGGTCGTCGGGGTCGAGCCGCAGCGCGGCGTCAATCTGCGCCATCGCCGGGCCTTCGAGCGATCCGCCGTTGACGCTGGCCAGCACGTCCGCGTAGTCGGAACGCAGCGACGCCACCTCTGGCTCCAGCGCCACCGCGCGGGCGAATGCCTCCGCCGCGTCGTCGTTGCGTTCGAGCACGGTGTACGAACGCCCCAGCATGACCCAGCCCTCGGCGTCGTTCGGATTCTTGCGCAGGCGTGCGGCGAGCTGGTCGACCATGTCCTCGACGCGGGCGGCCGTCAGGGTGACCTCGCCATCGGGGCCGTGAGGTCCATCGTGCGCCACTGCCGATCCGAGCAGCGATACTGGCGAGCCCAGGTGCAGATACAGCGCGACGGCCACCGGTGGCAGCACGGTAAACAGCATCGCATTGGTCAGCAGCGACTGGCGGCGCGCGGGCGATTGCATGTCCCGTTCCGTCTCCTCCACGGCATCGCCGGCGGCCATCTGGCGGCGCCTGCCGCGCCAGAGCCAGGCCAGCACCGCCACGAGCAGGAGGAAGGGGCCGAGCCACAGCAGCCACGTCTGCGGCTTGAACGGCGGCTTGTAGAGCACGAAGTCGCCGTAGCGCTGCACCAGATAGGTCTTGATCGCGTCGTCACTGGCCCCTTGCGCCATCTGGGCCCGGATCTGGCGGCGCAGGTCGACGGCCAGATCGGCGTTTGAGTCGGCCAGTGTCTGGTTCTGGCAGACCAGGCACCGAAGCTGCGAGGAGAGCGCCAGCACGCGCGCGTCGAGTTCCGCATCCGTCAGCGCGAATGCCGCGCCGGCATGGAGCGCAATCAGCAGCGTCAGCGTGGAGAGCCAGGTTCTAGGCACGGCCGCCCCCGTTTTCGAGCGATTTCAGGAGTGGCAGCAGCTTCTGTTCGAGGACCTGCTGTGTGACCGGGCCGACCTGGCGATAGCGCACCACACCCGCTGCGTCGATGATGAAGGTCTCCGGCACGCCATACACGCCAAGGTCGATGCCGACGCGGCCATCCGCATCGACGGCCGAGGCCTTGTACGGGTCGCCCATCCGTTGCAGCCACTCCAGCGCCGCACCGCGCGTGTCCTTGTAGTTCAGGCCATAGAGCGGCACCTGCGTCTGCCCGGCCATGCCGAGCAGGACCGGATGCTCGGCGCGGCACGCGGTGCACCAGGACGCCCAGACATTCAACACCCAGACCTTGCCGCGCAGGCTGGCCGGGTCGAATTTTTGCACGTTGGCGTTTGCAGAGGTTTCAAGTACCGGCAGTACGAATGCGGGCGCAGGCTTGCCCACCAGCGACGAAGGCAGCTCGCGTGGATCGTGGCGCAGCCCCGCCGCCAGGGCGATCACGATCGCCAGGAATACGCCCAATGGAAGCAGGAAGCGCATCATGCTTCGGACTCCTTGCTGGCCGGCAGCGTCAGCGGGGGCGTGGCGGGGCGAGCCCCCGCATCGTCATTGGTCGTGACCGCAGACGTGACCGCCATCGCCGGATGGCGCGCGCGATATCGGCGGTCGCTGGCGGCAAGGAGTCCGCCCAGCGCCATCAACGCGCAGCCGCCCCAGACCCACGAGACGAAGGGCTTGACGTAGACCCGCAGCGCCCAGCGGGCATCGGCGGACGTGGCATCCGACGAATCGCCGAGCGCGACATAGAGATCGCGTGCGAGCCCGGTGTCGATGGCGGCCTCGGTGGTCGGCATGTCCTGGCTGCGATAGACGCGCCGCTCGGTGGCTAGCGTGGTGACCGGGCGGCCCTGCCGTGTCACCGTAACCGTGCCCCGCAGCGCGTCGTAGTTCGGTCCCCTGACCGGCGCCACGCCGTCAAAGCGGAAATCGTAGCCGCCCACCGCGACCGAATCGCCCACGCGCATCGACAACTCGCGCACGCTCTCCTGGCTCTTGACCAGCGTGACGCCGGTGATGAACACGCCCACGCCGATGTGGGCCAGCAACATGCCGTAGTAGCCGGCCGGCAACTGGCGCAGGCCGGAGCGCCAGTCGCGCGCGTGCCGCATCTGCGTGGCCAGGCTGGCCAGCCCGCTCATTGCGCACCACGCGGCCAGCGTGAGGCCGAGCCCGGTCATGGCGGAGCTGTTGCGCAGCAC
>NZ_ANKP01000247.1:0-96304 GCF_000319775.1 Cupriavidus sp. HMR-1 | reverse complement strand
CGCGTCGGAGGTCGCCCAGGCGCTGCGCAGGCTCGACCAGGCCGTTGACGGCGTGCGCTCGGCTGCCCCGCAGCAAGCCGACGCGCTGCAGAAAGAGCGCGCGACTGCCGGCGAACTGATGAACAACTTCGTGGCCCTGATCGGCAAGCAGCCGCTCGACGCCCTGCAATTCGACTCATCGGTCTCGGTCGACGGGCACTTCGTCGGCGAGCAACTGCAGAAGCTCGCCGCCCTGATCGAGCAGACGCGGTCCACGCTGGACCAACAAGCTGCGGACACGGTTGCCGGCGTGGCCGCCGCGCAAGTCACCGCCCAGACCGTGATGGCGGTACTACTTGTGGCCAGTTTCCTTGCCGCCGCCGCGCTGGCCTGGATCGCGGCACGTAGCCTGACACGCGAACTCGGCGGCGAACCGCGCGACGCCGCGGCCGTTGCGAATCGCATCGCCAATGGCGACCTGACCGCCCGGATCGCCGTGAGCGCGCACGATCAAGGCAGCCTGCTCTACTTCCTGGCCGGCATGCGCGATCAATTGGCCGGCGTGCTCGCGCGCATCCAGCAATGCGCGCACGAAATCTCCGGCGCCAGCGACGGTATCGCCAACGGCAATCGCGAACTGGCTGCACGCACGGGCACGCAGGCTTCAGCACTTGCCGAGGCTGCAGGGAACGTAGCGCGCCTGACCGAACTGGTCCAGCAGGCACACGCACAAGCCCGGCAGTCGAGCGACATGGCTAGCCGCGCGCGCGAAGCCACCACCACAGGCATGGCGTCAGTGCGCGACATGAGCGGCGCCATGGCCAACGTTCACGCGCAGTCGCGAAACATCTCCGAAATCGTCACGGTGATCGAAGGGATTGCCTTCCAGACCAATATCCTGGCGCTGAATGCAGCGGTGGAAGCCGCTCGCGCGGGCGCAGCGGGACGTGGTTTCGCCGTTGTCGCGCAGGAGGTCCGCGCGTTGGCTCAACGTAGCGCCACGGCTGCGCGCGAAATCGGCGGCATTGTCGGCGACGCGGCGAAGGAGATCGCACGTGGTGCGGATCTCAGCACGCGCGTGGTGGCCGCCATGGAAGGCATCGATGTCGCGGTGAATCACAGCCACACCCTTGCCGAAGAACTGCGCCTGCTGGCCGACGAACAGGCGGCCGGCATCCGGCACGTCGCCGATGCGCTGACACGGCTCGAGCAGACCAGCGCCCAGAACGGCACGCTCGTGGAGGCGGTGTCCGGCCAGGCGGCGCAACTCGATCAACAGGCCGCAGCGCTGGAGGCAGACGTCGCGCGCTTCCGATTCTGAGGATTTGCGCGCCGCCGCAATACCTTGCCCTGAGGGCGCCGAACGTCGGGGCAAGGCTTCAGTTTTCGCATTTGTCGTCCGTAAATGGCAACACGCCTATTGACCGACGCAAAACGCCCCGCGAGCATGACCCACGGGCCGAAGGCATTGCGTCATTGGCCAAGGAAATGCCCTCGCGGAGACAAGCGAATGCTACGCAAAGCCGTACAGGACGACAGCAGCTTTCTGGAAGACTTCGAGAACGCCGGGCGCGATTGGGCGCCCCGGCTCAAGCCTTGCGGCACCTGCCATGCCTGCGAGCAGCCGGTCAGGCGAGCCGAATTGTTTTGCGGCATCACGTGCCAGTACTCGTTCGAACATTTCGAAATGCAATTGCTGCGCAAGCGCTGAACGCCCTTCCCCCCGTTTGTAATGCATCAAATGTTTCACCTCCGCGAACATTTCCTTTCAAACTCCTGTCAACCGACCCGCCAAACCACTCGTTGAGGCGTGCATCGGGTCTGTATCCGCGCGTCGACATTGTCGAGACAATGCGGACCGCAGCCTGGCAGTGTGTCTGCACGAAACAACTGATATCAAGCGCTAACCGGTATTTACGAGTTGTGTGGCCAAGTTACACGGCTGTTGCACTTGAGCACAATTTGTGTAGCCCATCGCACCCTAAAGCCAGATACGCTTGATTCAACCTAACCGCTTAACTGCGACTGACAAACACAGGAATCCCATGTCTGAACGCCTCATCATGCTGGACGTCCCCGGCGTCCTGTATTCGGACCGCTCCGCTACCCGCCTGGGCGGCACGCCAAACACGGGAACCCTGCGAGACGTCAGGTACTTCGACCCCATCGCCCTCGGCTATCTGCGTCGCCTGTTCGGCATTGCCGGCGCCCGCGTCGTGGTTTCGGACGCCTGGCGCCGTGGCACGCCGGCCGCCATCTTCCAGCAGCTGGATCTGCAGGTCGAAGGCATGACGCCGCCGGTGGCAGGCGGACACGGCGCGGAAATCGACGCCTGGTTCGCGCAGCACCCGGCTCCTGGCGCATGGGTCATCATCTCGACTGTTGCTCCGGAGTCGCTGACCGACGAGCAGCGCGCGCACCTGGTACAAGTGAACCCGGCCGAAGGTCTGACCGTCGACATCTTCCGCAAGGCGCTCGACATCCTCGGTGTGGCCTGCCCTTCCACCATCACGCCGGATTCGCGCGTCGACCCGGATCTCAAGGCCAAGTTGCGCCATCTGCAGCAGCTGGCACGCGAGGCACCGGAGCGCTTTATGCCGGCGCCCGCCGCCGCCGAGGCTCGCGAGCGCGCCATGGCGGTCGCGGTGGCCAGCCTGACTGGCAAGCAGCTCGAATCGGGTGCCATTCACGCTTGATTCAGGGCTGATTCAGCACTGACGCTCAATCGGTCCCGCAGCAAGACACAAAGGGCCGCAAGCAATTGCGGCCCTTTTTTCATTGGCTTTCAGCCTCGCGCGCCATCAGGGCAATCTCGGCGCAACCTCAACGCAACCTCAACGCGCAATCAGCTTCACGCCCGGGAAATCCACCGGCACGTTGAACACCACGTTGACGTAGTTCGTGATCAGGTTCAATGCGACGTGTGCCAGGATCTCGACAATCTCTTCGTCGCTGAAACCGACCTGGCGTAGCGATGCCACGTCGGTGTCGCTAAGCTGGCCGCGCGCTTCCACGACCTTCACCGCGAACCCCAGCGCGGCAGCCGTCTTCGGTTCGTTCGACAACCCAGCCTGGGCGGCTGCCATCTCCTCGGCCGATGCGCCCGCCTTGCGGCCCAGCGCCGTATGCGCGGCCAGACAGTATTCGCAGCGATTGCGGTCGGCAACGGCCACGGCGATCTTCTCGCCCAGTTGCGCCGAGATCGTGCCACCGCCGAGCGCGCCGAAGCTCCCCCACATCGACTGCAGCGCTGCCGGCGAGTTGGCCACGGCGCGGAACATATTGGGTACGACGCCGAACGCGGTCTGGATCTGTTCGATGGCAGCCACGCTTGCGGCCGGAGCGGTGTGTTGGTCTAGGAGGGGAACACGTGCGGTCGGTCATGATGAAGCTCCTTTCTGGATGGTAAGTGGAGGGGTACTGGGAACTGGACGGGCTGTACCGTCCATGGGCTCCACTATGCCGCCGGGCGCAAAACGATCGGATACCATACGTCCACGAAACATACCAATTCATCCATCAAAATGTCCCACCCGATCGAACCCACCCCTGACCGCCTCTCCGGCTTACTGGAACGCTTCCGCGTTCGCGCCCACCTGTTCCATACCGGGGCGCTCTGCGGGATCAGCCGGTTCGACGTGAAGGAGCGCGGCTTCCTGCACGTGCTGCGCGAAGGCCATTTGACGCTCTCGCACTCGGACCGTGGCCTGCCTCGGCGCATGGAAATCCGCGAGCCGTCCCTGCTGTTCTATCCGCGGCACGTCATCCACACCTTCCACAATCCACCGATCGAAGGCTCGCAGTTCACCTGCGCCACGCTCGAGTTCGCCGGAGGTGCGATGAACCCGGTCGCGAGGGCCCTGCCCCCGCTGATCGTGTTGCCGCTGGCGCGGGTCGAGGGGCTGGATGCCGCGCTATCGCTGCTGTTCGCCGAGACCGCGCGCGTCCGCTGCGGCCAGCGGCTGCTGGCAGACCGCTTGTTCGAAGTCGTGCTGATCCAGCTACTGCGCTGGATGCTCGACCATCCGGCCGATGCAGGCATTCAGGCAGGCTTGATCACCGGACTTTCAGATCCGCGACTGGCCCGCGCATTGGTGGCGATGCACGAAGCCCCTGGCGAGACCTGGAACCTGGACCGCATGTCGTCCTGCGCCGGCATGTCGCGCAGCGCCTTCGCCTCCGCCTTTCGCGAAATCGTGGGACAGACGCCTGCCGACTACCTGGCGGGCTGGCGTATCAGCCTGGCACAGGCGCGGCTGCGTGATGGCGTGCCGATCAAGCTGCTGGCCAACGAGCTGGGGTATGCCAACCCCTCTGCGCTGTCGCGAGTTTTCGCGGCCAAAGTCGGCAAATCGCCGCGGGAATGGCTGCAGGCGCAAGCCTTCGAGCACTAGATTCATCGATTAAATTCTGCAATGCAGAATTACGGTTCCGCGCTGCGGTTGACAATTGCCGAGTATCGGTGGGACGATGCGACTCATCGAATACCGGTGAGTCATCAACGCCGGACGCCTTACCCGGAGACATCATGCGTAGTACCGCAGTACCCGCGAACCGTTCTGGTCTCGCGTCTTTCCCCCTTTCCGCAACACCACGCCTGCTCGCAGGCACCACCATCCAGGCGAAGCTGCACGTGCAACTTGCCACGGGCAACGAGTGAGCACGCCATGGAAGATGTCATCGAACTGGCGGAAATCGCCGCCGCACCCAAGGAAAGCAAACGCAAGGAAGACCGCCATTTCGTGACCGCGCTGGCGCGTGGCCTGGATGTGCTGGCGTGCTTTCGTGCCTTCGACAGCGAGCTTGGCAATGCCGAACTCGCCAAGCGCTGTGGCCTGCCGAAATCGACGATTTCGCGCCTGACCCACACACTGACCGAACTTGGCTACCTCCAGGCCCTGACGGACCCCGTGCGTTACCGCCTGGGCAGCTCCGCACTGGCGCTGGCGCCCGCCGCGCAGCAGGGTGCAGAGGTCCTGGCGGTGGCGCGGCCCTACATGCAGGAATTGGCGGATTTGTCGCAAGGCGTCGCCTCGCTGATCGTGCGCGACCGCGGACGTATGCTGGTATTCGAGAACTGCCAGTCCGAGACCTACCTGACTCTGCGCGTCGCCGTGGGAAGCCGCGTATCGGGGCTCAATACGGCAGCAGGCCGTGCCTACCTGGTGGCATTGCCGCCAGCCGAGCAGCGTCAGGCGCTGACGGCATTCCGCACGGACGAGAAGGTCGCCCCTGCCGAAGCCGAAGCCATCCTCGCGAACAGCCGTGACGAGCAACGCCGGCTTGGCTGCACCACGTCGTTTGGCGAATGGCTGCCCGACATCAATTCGATCGCCCACGCGTTCCGGCCGGGTCCTTCATTGCCCCCGATGACGCTGAGCTGCAGTGGTCCCAATGCGATCGTGCCGCCAGCCCATCTGCTGGAGAAAGTGCGTCCGCTGCTGCGTGACCATATCCGCAAAATCGAAGCCGCGTTCGGTGTCACACGGTAACGGAGCGCAACACTGACGGGATGGGAAACGGTTGCGGGCACGCCGCGCCGGAATGCCGTACGATGCGGGTTTCCCGTCATCAACCGGACCCGGTTCCATGCCCCATCTCGTCATCGAACTCACGGAAAACACCTGTCTGACCTGCTCTCAAGAGGAGCTGCTCGACGAGGCGAACGCCGCGCTGCTGTCCAGCGGCCAATTCCAGGAACCCGATATCAAGTCGCGCTGCGTAACGCTCTCCACCTATCGCCAGGGAACGGAGAACGTGGACCGCGCGTTCGTCCACGCCACGCTACAGATCCTGGACGGCCGCGATCAGGCTGTACGCAAGGAACTCGGCCAGCTGGTGTGCAATGCGATCTCGGAAATGGTCCGCCCCGGCGCGTCGGCGCAAAGCGTTCAGGTGTCTGTGAACGTCGTGGAAATGGAGCGCGCGACGTACTCCAAGCAGATCGTTGGCGGCTAAGGCTGGCGATCTTTCACCTCTCTCCCGCCTGCGGGAGAGAGGCGGCACCCCTCAACAAACCACCACTCAGGTCACCGGCGCCGGATTGAACAGCGCCAGCGCGTTATGCAGCTTGTGATGCTCGGCCCAGGTCTGCTTGCGGCCGCTGGCTACGTCGATCATCAGGTGGAACAACTCCCAGCCCACATCCTCGATCGTGGCTTCGCCGGTTGCGATGCGGCCTGCGTTCACGTCCATCAGGTCGTGCCAGCGGCGCGCCAGATCGCTGCGCGTTGCGACCTTGATCACGGGCACCTCGGCCAGTCCGTACGGCGTGCCGCGCCCCGTCGTGAAGATGTGCAGGTTCATGCCGGCAGCCAGTTGCAGCGTGCCACAGATGAAATCGCTGGCCGGAGTTGCCGCGTAGATCAGGCCCTTCTGCTTGACCTTCTCGCCTGGTGACACCACGCCTGAGATCGGCGCGCTGCCCGACTTGACGATCGAACCCATGGCCTTTTCCACGATATTCGACAGGCCACCCTTCTTGTTGCCTGGCGTCGTGTTGGCGCTGCGATCGACGCGACCACGGTCCAGATAGCGGTCGTACCAGTCCATTTCCCGAATCATCGCTTCGGCCACCTCGGGGGTAGCGGCGCGGGCGGTGAGCTGGTCAATACCGTCGCGAACCTCGGTCACTTCCGAGAACATCACGGTCGCGCCGGCGCGCACGAGCAGGTCTGTGGCAAAGCCGACAGCCGGATTGGCCGTCACGCCGGAGAACGCATCGCTACCGCCGCACTGCACGCCCACCACCAGTTCCGATACGGGCACCGTCTCGCGCTTGCGGGCATTGAGGGTCTGCAGATGGGTCTCGGCCATCGCCATGATCGAGTCGATCATCGACGCGAAACCCACGTGCTTGTCGTCCTGCAAGCAAACCACGCCCACCTGCACCTCGCCGGCGCCGGTCTGGATCGGGATTGTGCCCGGCGGCATCAGGCGTTCCGGCTGCAGCTTCTCGCAACCCAGGCTTACCATCATGGCGGTGCCGCCGAAGTTCGGATTCAGCGCGATATTGCGCAGCGTGCGGATTGGCACGATCGCGTCGGGCGCGTCGATCGCCACGCCGCAGCCATAGGTATGCTCGAGGCCGATCACGTCGTCGACGTTCGGATAGCGCGGCAGCAGCTCGGTCTTGATCCGGTGCACCGCGTGCTCCACTACGCCGGACACGCACTGCACCGTGGTCGTGATCGCCAGAATGTTGCGCGTGCCGACCGATCCGTCCGGATTGCGGAAACCCTCGAACGTATAGCCTTCCAGCGGCGGCAGCGGCTCGGGCACGCGTGTGCCGATCGGCAGATCGGTCAGTCCCGGCGCGGTTGGCATTTCGATCACACGCTCGTTGACCCACGCGCCGCGCGGCAGGTCCTGCAAGGCGTAGCCAATGGTCACGTTGTAGCGCGTGACCGCGTCACCTTTCTTCAAGTCCACCAGCGCCACTTTGTGGCCCTGCGGCACACGCTCCACGAGCGTCAGGCCGCACGGGAATACCGAGCCCGCTGGCAGCCCGCCGTCGTTGGCGACGATGGCCACGTTGTCGTTGGCGTGAATGCGGATGTAGAGCGGCGCGCGTTCGGCGGCCTGGCCCTGCGCGTTTTGTACCGACAAGTCCGACATGTTGGGGATTCCTTCCTTATTGGGGGTGCTTCAGCTCGACGCGGCGAATGTCCTTGACGATCACCAGATAGCTCAGCACGGTGACCAGGGCATTGATGCCCACGAACACCAGCGCGCCGTTGAACGAGCCTGTCGCGCTCAGGATATAGCCGATCACGATCGGCGTCACAATGCCGGCGATATTGCCGAACGTGTTGAAGATGCTGCCCGCCAGGCCGATCACTTCCTTGGGCGCAGTGTCAGCCACCACGGCCCAGCCCAGCGCGCCGATGCCCTTGCCGAAGAACGCGAGCGCCATGATGCCCACCACCAGCCATTCGGCATCCACGTAGTTGCAGGCGATCATGGACACCGACAGCAACATGCCCGCCACGATCGGCACCTTGCGGGCAATGGTCAGCGAGTAGCCGCGGCGCAGCAAGTGGTCGGAAATCACGCCGCCCAGCACGCCGCCGAGAAAACCGCAGATGGCTGGCAAGGATGCGACGAAGCCCGCCTTCAGGATCGACATGCCGCGCGCCTGCACCAGGTACACCGGAAACCACGTGAGGAAGAAGTACGTCAGCACGTTGATGCAGTACTGGCCCAGATAGACCCCGGCCAGCATCCGGTTCGACAGCAACTGCCGGGCATAGAACCAGCCAGCAGGATTGGCGCCCTGCTTTGACTTGCCTGCCCCTTCATTCATGTGAATCAGGCCACCGCCCTGCTCGATGTGCTCAAGTTCCGCGCGATTCACAGCCGGATGCGTAACCGGGCTGCGCATGACCTTGAGCCAGAGCATCGCCAGCAGCATGCCCATGATGCCCATCCACAGGTAGACGTGATGCCAGCCCATGCTGTGAACGATCCACGCCATCAGCGGCGTGAACACCACGGCGGCGAAATATTGCGCGGCGTTGAAGATGGCCGACGCGGTGCCCCGCTCGGCGGTCGGGAACCAGCTTGCCACCACCTTTGCATTGGCCGGGAATGCCGGGGACTCGGCCAGGCCCACGGCGAAACGCAGCATGAAGAGCGCCGTCATCGTTGCTCCCATCGAGGCGAAGATGCCGACCCACCCCTGCAGCAGCGTGAAGAATGACCAGAGGAAGATGCTCACGGCATAGATGCGCCGGGCGCCAAAGCGATCGAGCAGCCAGCCGCCAGGAATCTGCGCCATCACGTACGACCAGCTGAAGGCCGAGAAGATATAGCCCATCTGGACGGCCGAGAAACCGAATTCCTCGCGCATCGCGGGCCCGGTAATCGACAGCGTGGCACGATCCGCGTAGTTGACCGTGGTCACAATGAAAATCAGCGCGAGAATCCAGTAGCGGACATTGGTGCGCCGCGCGGTGGATGCGGCAGCAGCGCCTGTGGTGGGGGTGGCATTCATGAGAGGTCTCCTCACAGCCCTGGTTCCTGGATGCGGGAGTGCTTCTGGACCGGCTTGAGATATGTCGTCATACGACTGGAATTATAAGAACGAGGCTAGGGCGAATGCAGTGCGCGTTTACCCTACTCCGCGCATTCCCCGACTTCACAGTCCGAAACGTATCGCTCTCTTTCAACCAGTTAGCGGGATTTTAGGGTGATTCGATCTCCAGGCGGCCGTTTTTCATTTGGCCGCCGGCATGCTTCCGAAGCAATCAAACCCGGGTTTTCCCTCGGACTCCCCTGTCGACGCTTGCACGCTTCCCGCTATAGTTGTACGATGACTTATCTCGAAGCCATCGACCAGATGGAACGAGGCCATAACCCACCTTGTTCCCCACCAACCGCCATCTGCCATGTGGCGATCAGGAAGCGTGACATGACTACACCGCAAGAACTCAAGCAGATCATCTCCGAAGGCCTGCTCTCTTTCCCTATCACCGATTTCGACGCGCAAGGCAACTTCCGCCCCGATACCTATATCGAGCGCCTGGAATGGCTGGCGCCCTACGGTGCGTCGGCGCTGTTCGCCGCCGGCGGCACGGGTGAGTTCTTCTCGCTGACGCAGCAGGACTATTCGAACGTGATCCGCACCGCGGTAGAAACCTGCCGGGGCAAGGTGCCCATTCTTGCCGGTGCCGGTGGCCCGACCCGCGTGGCGATCGAATACGCGAAGGAAGCCGAGCGCCTGGGCGCCCACGGCGTGCTGCTGATGCCGCACTACCTGACCGAAGCCAGCGAAGAAGGCATCGCCAACCACATCGAAGAGGTTTGCAAGGCGCTGAAAATCGGCGTGATCGTCTACAACCGCGCGAACTCCCGCATCGGCGCCGACCTGCTGGAACGCGTGGTCGACCGCTGCCCCAACCTGATCGGCTTCAAGGACGGCGTGGGCGAGATCGAGGCGATGGTGCGCGTTCGCCGCAAGCTTGGTGACCGGCTTGCATACCTGGGCGGCCTGCCCACCGCCGAAGTCTATGCCGCCGCCTACAAGGCGCTGGGCGTGCCCGTCTATTCGTCGGCCGTGTTCAACTTCATCCCGAAGACCGCGATGGAGTTTTACCGCGCGATTGCCGCTGACGACCATGCCACGGTGGGTCGCCTGATCGACGATTTCTTCCTGCCGTACCTGGACATCCGCAATCGCAAACAAGGCTACGCGGTGTCGATCGTCAAGGCTGGCGCCAAGCTGGTTGGCCACGATGCTGGTCCGGTGCGCGCGCCGCTGACCGATCTGACCGAAGACGAAATGGCACGGCTGGATGCGCTGATTCGCAAGCTCGGACCGCAGTAAGTTTCTCAGGTCGTCACGTTGAGAGTTTGGACAGAGCCGATTCGTCGGCTCTTTTTTTTGCGCGTCGCCAAATAAAAAAACGCCAACCCGCGAAGGGTTGGCGTTCTGCCTAAAACTTGCTTAGGAGTACGACCCAGATCAGAACTGGTTCATCGTGTTGTCCTTGCCAGCCGCCTTCAGGGCAGCTTCGCCGCTGAAGTATTCCTTGTGGTCGTCACCGATGTCCGAGCCGGACATGTTCTGGTGCTTGACGCAGGCGATGCCCTGACGGATTTCCTTGCGCTGCACGCCGGCCACGTAGCCCAGCATGCCCTGGTCGCCGAAGTATTCCTTGGCCAGGTTGTCGGTCGACAGCGCGGCGGTGTGGTACGTCGGCAGCGTGATCAGGTGGTGGAAGATACCGGCTTCACGCGCTGCATCGGCCTGGAACGTGCGGATCTTCTCGTCAGCGATCTTGGCCAGTTCGCTGTCGTCGTATTCCACGCTCATCAGCTGGGTGCGCTCGTATGCCGACACGTCCTTGCCCGCGGCCTTCATCGCGTCGTAGGCCTGCTGGCGGAAGTTCAGGGTCCAGTTGAACGACGGGCTGTTGTTGTACACCAGCTTGGCGTTCGGGATGACCTTGCGGATTTCGCTGACCATGCCACCGATCTGGGCGATATGCGGCTTTTCAGTTTCGATCCACAGCAGGTCGGCGCCGTTTTGCAGTGCGGTCACGCAATCCAGCACGCAGCGTGCTTCGCCCGTGCCGGCACGGAACTGGAACAGGTTGCTCGGCAGACGCTTCGGACGCAGCAGCTTGCCGTCGCGCTTGATGATGACATCACCGTTGCCCAGTTGGTCGGCCGACAGTTCCTCGCAATCCAGGAACGAGTTGTACTGGTCGCCCAGGTCGCCCGGGGTGGCGGTCACGGCGATCTGCTTGGTCAGGCCTGCGCCCAGCGAATCGGTACGGGCCACGATGACGCCGTCGTCCACGCCCAGTTCGAGGAAGGCGTAGCGGATCGCGCGGATCTTGGCCAGGAAGTCCTCGTGCGGCACGGTGACCTTGCCATCCTGGTGGCCGCACTGCTTCTCGTCGGACACCTGGTTTTCGATCTGGATGCAGCATGCACCGGCTTCGATGAACTGCTTGGCGAGCAGGTACGTCGCTTCGGCATTGCCGAAACCAGCGTCGATGTCGGCGATGATGGGCACCACGTGGGTGACGTGGTTGTCGATCTTTTCCTGGATGGCTGTCTTGGCGGCACCGGTAGCGGCATCCAGTTCGCGGAACAGGCCGCCCAGTTCACGTGCGTCAGCCTGGCGCAGGAACGTGTACAGCTCGCGAATCAGTGCGCTGACCGAGGTCTTCTCGTGCATCGACTGGTCCGGCAGCGGGCCGAACTCCGAGCGCAGCGCAGCGACCATCCAGCCCGACAGGTAGAGGTAGCGACGCTCGGTGCTCTTGAAGTGCTTCTTGATGGAAATCATCTTCTGCTGGCCGATGAAACCGTGCCAGCAACCCAGCGACTGGGTGTACTTGGAAGGATTCGCATCATAGGCGGCCATGTCGGCGCGCATGATCTTGGCGGTGTACTTGGCGATGTCCAGACCCGTCTTGAACTTGTTCTGGGCACGCATCCGAGCGGCATACTCGGGGTTGATGGCATTCCACGCGCTGCCGTGTTGCTCTTTCAAACCAGCAACTGCCTTGATGTCGTCTTGATACTGAGCCATACGAGTTTCCTAAGAGTGAAGCGTGTTCGAAGAAGTGTTTGCCTGTGCCGCTACGGGTGTCGAAGCAAGCAGCGTGGAAATAATTGTAGGGGGTTTTTGATGCATCGCGACAAAGTCTTATATAAGACATAAGAGTTAATTTATCCTTATATTTCAAAGAGATAAACTCTATTTTTTGCGATGTGGAACGAGTTTTCGGAGAACGAAAAGAACCCGGCGCTGGAATTTTCCCGAGATTTCGCAATATGAAATGTGCTTTCAGTTCCCGGGGAAAGGGTCGCCGCAGATGGCTGGCGCACTGATATAGATGTACCTGGGTCCTGCAGACGCAGTTGAAGGCCGGTGTCATGCGCCAGCGGAGGCGCCGATGTTCCGTGCGAGAATCCTGGTGCTTGCCGGTCAGAGCCACATGACGCGGCACTTCTCGAAGACATTCGGACTGACGCCAGGGCGCTGGCTGCAAGTCGCCGGGTACATGCAACGCGGCTGAGCACACCCACGATCGTTCAATACCTTCGCGCGGATCGTGCGTAAGCTCGAATCGTCAACATTTGAGCGGAGAGAACGATGCCCCAGGCCCCCAAACATCCCACCATGCATGCCGATCGTGGCCAGTGCCGGGCCATCGACCTGGTCGACAAGATCGCGCTGATCGACGGTCACTGGCAACCGCGCGTCGTCGCTGAAATGAACGACTATCAGTTCAAGGTCGTGAAGGTCGAGGGCGAATTCCAGTGGCACCGCCATGCCGACACCGACGAAACCTTCATCGTCCTGGAAGGAGAACTGCGCATCGACTTCCGGGCGGGACCCACGGGCGACGGGTCGATCGTGCTGCGTGCCGGGCAGATGGCCGTGGTGCCGAAGGGCGTCGAGCACAAGCCCTGCGCGAACGCGGAAGTCAAACTGCTGCTGATCGAGCCGCGAGGCGTGGTGAACACGGGTGACGGTGCGGCGGGCGAGCGTACCGTCGAGAATGACCAGTGGATTTGAAGCGCCCTCCGGTCTCTGCCGGGGCGCTACGTTGTCGCAACGACGTCGCGACTACAGCCACCGCCAGATACCCGCCGCAATCCCGGCGAGCGGCAGATGGGCCCAGGTCGCCGCGAGCCAGACGATAAGCCCACCCAGAAGCGCGTGCGAGCCAAATCCGGCCAGCCGAGCCCGGCCGGCGACGATCGCCGCAAATGGCAGATAGCTCGTCTTGGCCTCCCAGTCCGGCCAACGGTCTGGCAGCTGCCGTTCCTTTTTCTGGTCCTGCAATGCGGCACCCACCAGGGCGAGCACGATCATTGCCAGCGCGACCACGATGTTCCTCGTCACCGGATACACAGCGAGATGGCACACGCCCCAAAGCGCGAAGGCCCACATCATCGGATGACGCGTTACCGAAAACACGCCGCGCGCAGCCTCCGGGAAGGCGCCCGGGCGGCCAACTGTGGGCAACGCCGGATTTCGGATCAGGGATCCCATCAGCAGGATCGAGGCGATCAGCATGACCACCGTCACCACCGCCCAGATGCCGTCGCCAGCCACCCATAGCGGTGACGAGACCGGCGCTCGCTTGTAGGTCATCACCATCCACCCAAGCGTCAGGAAGGCGACCAGCGAATAGATGCCGAGAAACCCCTTTTCGCCGACCACGCGAACCAGCGGTCCCCGCAACGGATGGGACAGCAGGAAATGACTGCCCACAAAGGCGACTGACGCCACCACCACCGCACCAATGCTTCCCATTGCCCGCCTCCCACGATCTGGATGATTGGTTGACCGTATTGCAGTATGGTTGATGTCCACCGCGAGAGCATCAATGAGGAAAACTGCATGACCATCTCCGTCCGGACCGAGCGTCCCGAGGATGTTGAAACCATCGCCCAACTCACGGAAGCGGCGTTCAGGGACGAGCCCCACTCGAGCCACACCGAAGCCTTCATCATCAACGGCTTGCGTCGTGCCGGATGCCTGACGCTCTCGCTGGTAGCGGAGGATGAAAGCGGGGTCGTCGGCCACGTTGCAGCCTCGCCCGTCACCATTTCCTCCGGCGATTCGGGCTGGCATGGCATTGGGCCAGTCTCGGTATCGCCAGATCGGCAGCGCAGGGGCATTGGCTCGGTGCTGATGCTGGCGGCACTTGATGAATTGCGGCGCCTTGGCGGACGCGGTTGCGTCGTGCTGGGTGATCCGGCCTATTACGGCAGATTCGGCTTCCAGGCCGATTCCCGGCTGGTATTGCCCGGCGTACCGCAGGAGTATTTCCAGACCCTTGCCTTCGGGCCTGACGTGCCGGTGGGCACCGTGCGCTATCACGATGCATTCGACGCCACGGAGTAACCGTCGGCCGCGCCAATCTGGTGAATCGGGCCGCGTGCCGGCTGGCCCGAATCCTGCGTCACCTACGATCGAAGAGTAGAAGCGTTCAACCGCCCCGCCCTTTCCAGGCATCGGGGCGGCAGGAAATTGCTCTTGAGTTCCGTGTCCATCCCGGAAGTCGAGAGCCGCATTGCCGCGATATGCGTGTGTCTTGCTTCCGGGATGGACCGATCGGCCCACATTCCCGAACCAGGACACCCATGACCAACGCCACACTTCCCCTCCACGAGCTTGCCCGCGAATCACGCATGGGCGCCCACGGCTCCGAAACCGACACGCGCGAGATCCGCTGCATCGACCTGTCGGACTTCGACACCCGCAAGCCCGAGATTGCCGATCAGCTCTGGCGTGCCGCCACCGACATCGGCTTCTTCCAACTGCGGCACCACGGTATCGACCTGGCCGCCATACGGCAGGCTTTTGCCATGGCCGAGCAGTTCTTCGCACTGCCGGAGACGGTAAAAGCCCGGTATCCATTGCAGAAAGCCAACAACGCGGGCTGGGAATCGCGCGCGCAGGTAAGGCCATCCACCGGCACGCCGGACCAGAAGGAGTCCTATCAGATCACGCGCCCGCACATGGCGCCACTCTGGCCTTCGGAGGCCGAACTGCCCGGGTTCCGGCAGACGATGCTCGAGTTCGAGGCGCAATGCTGGAATGTGGGAATGAAAGTGCTGTCCTGCTTCGCCGACAGACTCGGCTTCGACACCGACTTCTTCTCGCGCGCGCATGACCCGGTCGCGCCGGATTACCAGAGCACGCTACGGCTGCTGCATTACTACGCGATTCCACCCGAGGCGCAGGACAAGCTCGACCTGTGGCGCGCCGGCGCCCATACCGATTTCGACTGCCTGACGCTGCTATTCCAGCGCGAAGGCCAGGGTGGTCTGCAGGTGTGTCCCGGCAAGGAGATGGATGCCCAGGCCTGGACCCCGATCGCGCCGATCGAGGACGTGGTCACCTGCAACATCGGGGACATGCTGATGCGCTGGAGCGACGACCGCCTGCCATCGAACTTCCATCGCGTCCGGAATCCCGCACCGGGAGAGTACATGGGCCCGCGCCACAGCCTTGCGTTCTTCTGCCAGGCCAACCGCGATACGGTGATCGAAGGGCCGTCGAAGCGGTATCCGGCGATTACGGCAGGTGATTTCCTTCGGCAAAGGGTCGCGGCGAACTTCAAGGCTTACTGATGTATTGATCCCGCCCGATCCCGCCCGCCCAACAAAAAACCCCGGGCCTTTCGGGCACGGGGTTTCAAGTCGCCCGGCGCCGAGCAATCGGCACCGGACTGACGACTACCAAAGATGCGGGCGATCAGGCCGCAGCGTCCTTCAGCTTCTTCAGCGGACGCACCTTGACCTTGACGCTGGCCGGCTTGGCCGGGAACCAACGCTCTTCGCCAGTGAACGGATCCTTGCCGAAGCGCTTCTTCTTGGCCGGCACTTGCTGTGCGGTCACCTTCAGCAGGCCCGGCAGCGTGAATTCGCCAGCACCCTTCTTGTTCAGTGCGCTGACGATGGTGTTTTCGAGGTGTGCCAGCACCGTCTTCACGGCCTTGGCTTCCAGTTGGGTCTGGGCTACCAGGTGAGCGACCAGGCTCGACTTGTTGAAGGTGTCCTTCAGCGGCTTCGGAGTCGGCGCGGCAGCGGCGGGAGCAGCCTTCTTGGCCGGAGCGGCCTTCTTGGCAGCAGCCTTCACAGGTGCCTTCACGGGTGCCTTGGGTGCCGCGGCCTTCTTGGCAGCGGGCTTGGTTGCGGTCTTCGCGGTCGGTTTCGCTTTGGTCGCCATGTCTATATACGAGAGTTGAAGATAGTGTGCCGGCCGATCGCAACGTTTGGCATGTTGCTGAACGTCAGTGCCGGTACGCACTGAATCATAGCGGAAACAGCCAGAAGTAAAGGGGTTTTCGTACATGCCGCAGGGCAAACCAAGTGAAAACCCCGTGTTTTGTAGCTGGTTTGCATCAGCAAACACGCTGCGGAGCGTTACGTCCCCCCACTTTCGCATTCCGCGAGCGTCGCGCGACGGCGCGTTTTCGGGTCATTCAATGCGCGTGCGCCAGCATCGCATCGCGCGTTTCACGCGCCAGGCCAAGCGCGAAAGCCGTCTCCGCGACGAGGAAAAGCGGCCCCACCAGCAGACCAACCAGATCGTCGACGAACGCCGGCTTGCGACCTTCGAAGTAATGCCCGACGAACTGGATGACCCAGCCCGCGACGAACAGACCGATGCCCGATGCCAGCCACCCGGCCGTCGGCAACGCTGCAAGCCATGCGCCGGCCCACACGAAAAACGCCAGAATCACGGCCATTACCACGCCGAAGGCGAACGACAGGCGCAGGTAAAACAGGCACGAAAGCGCGTAGACGATCATCGCCGGCGTCAGGTATCGAGCGCCGTCGCCGAGCGGCAGCGCGGGCCGGCCAAGCAGCGCCGTCACGGCCAGGACGATCATCGGGATGCCGATGAAATGCGTCACGACATTGCGGGTATCACGGTGATAGGCAGCGTAGTTCGACAGGTGATCGATCAGGGTTTTCACGGGCGTCTCCGTAGTTTTTTTATGCTTTGGCGCAAGGTTCGCATCGCGGCCGTTGCGGCCTTATAGTAGTCACGTCCCGTGCGATTCGGTAGCGTTCCCCCTTCCGTTCGAGCGCCCCCACTAATTCCCGCCAGCCCCCCACAATGCTTGCCGCCGACGAAATCCCCGCTCTCCACCCCGACCAGTTGTGCGCCTGGCTGCGACGTATCGACATCGCAGAGGTTCCCGACGCCCCTACGCTACCGCTGCTGAACACGCTGATCGCGGCGCAACTCGCGCATATCCCGTTCGAGAATCTCGATGCGCTGCTGGGCCGCCGCGTGTCGATCGATCTGCCCTCGGTATTCGAGAAACTCGTCGCGCAGGGCCGCGGCGGCTACTGCTTCGAACAGAACACCCTGCTCTGCGCCGGCCTCAAGGCACTCGGTTATGCGGTGACGCCGCTTGCCGCGCGCGTGCGCTGGCATGTGCCGGAAGCCACGCCGACGGGGCTGTCGCACATGCTCCTGCGCGTGGAAGTGGCGCACGAAAGCTATATCGCCGATGTGGGCTTCGGCGGGCCGACGCCGGACCGCGCCCTGTCGCTATCGCTGCCGCAGGATGAAAACACGCCCTATCGCCTGCAACCCTCCCCGGCGAACGCGCTGACGGGTACGGGTTTTCACTGCCTGGATCTGATGGTGCCCGACATCAGCGACGACGCTTCGGGTTGGCAACCGATCTACCGTTTCGACCTGACCCCGCAGCCCTGGATCGATTTCATCCCGCGCAACTGGTACGTCTCCACGCATCCAGACAGCCACTTCACTCGTACGCTGATGGCCGCGCGTACCGACGGCGACACCCGGCTCGCGCTCGCCAATGGCAACCTGAGCGAACGCTCGCCCGACGGCAGCGTGCGAAAAACCGTGCTGGCGTCAGCCGACGCCGTGATCGACACGCTGGCTACGCGCTTCCAGATCCGGCTCGATCCCGCCTTGCGCGCCGCGCTGGCGGCACGGCTGCCAGCGGTGCTCGGATAGAGGCCCGGTCGCCATTCCGCGCAGCGGCACACGCCATGCATCGCGTGAATTGCCCGCAGAAAGTTTGCTGATACAGGCATCCTGGCACCGTTTTCGTTATGGACTGAGTCCTGGCGCCTGCCCATAATGTCCCGGCCAATCACCCATCCAGACAGCGGCAATGACCGCTGTCAAACAACAGGAGACGCCATGTCATTGTTCGATCTGTCGGGCAAGGTAGCCATCATTACCGGTTCTTCGCGCGGCATCGGCCGGGCCATCGCCGAGCAGCTTGCCATCCAGGGCGCGAAGGTCGTCGTCTCCTCGCGCAAGATCGAGGCCTGCCAGGAAGTCGTCGACGCCATCAACGCCAAGCACGGCGCGGGTACCGCGCTGGCCGTGGCCGCCAATATCTCGTCGAAGGATGCACTGCAGCATCTGGTGGACGAAACCAATCGCGTCTACGGCAAGGTCGACGTACTGGTCTGCAACGCGGCATCGAACCCCTACTACGGCCCGATGAGTGGCGTGAGCGACGAGCAGTTCCGCAAGGTGCTCGATAACAACGTGATCTCGAACCACTGGCTGATCCAGATGGTGGCGCCGCAGATGATCGAACGCCGCGAGGGCTCGATCATCATCGTGTCGTCGATCGGTGGCCTGCGCGGCTCGCCCACGATCGGGGTCTACAACGTGTCCAAGGCCGCCGATTTCCAGCTGGCCCGCAATCTGGCCGTGGAGTTCGGGCCGCACAATGTCCGCGTAAACTGCATTGCCCCGGGCCTGATCAAGACCGATTTCGCACGTGCCCTCTGGGAAGATCCGGTGCGTTACAAGCAATCCACCGAGAACGCGCCGCTGCGCCGCATCGGCGAACCGGTGGAAATCGCGGGCGCGGCCTGCTATCTGGCTTCTGCCGCCAGCACGTTCATGACGGGCCAGGCACTGGTTGTTGACGGGGGCGTTACCATCTGACGATTGTTTTTGCGGGAGGCCATGCATGTCGCAACAACCGCAGCAACAGCAGCACCAACAGCACACGCAGCAATCCCGGCCGCCGGAGGCCGGAGCCGGCCAATGGCCGGTCATGTCCCTGGCCGAAGCGCACGCCCGGCTGACCGCGCCGGGCGCGCCGTTCGAAACCGAGACGCGTGTGATCCGGGGCATCCCGACCACGGTCTGGAAGAATGCGCCACCAACGCTGCGCGATCTTTTTTTGATCGCCGCAGCCTGGGGCGACAAGACCTTCGTGGTCTACGAAGAGGAGCGCGTCAGCTATCGCGCGTTCGCGCAGGCGTCCACGACACTGGCCCAGCAACTGGTACGCGACGGTATCCACAAGGGCGACCGCGTGGCCGTGGCCATGCGCAACTTGCCCGAGTGGCCGGTGGCGTTCTACGCGGCGATTCTCGCCGGCGCCATCGTCACCCCGCTCAATGCGTGGTGGACCGGTCCCGAGCTGGAATATGGTCTGGCCGATTCGGGAAGCCGCATTGCCATCGTCGATTACGAACGGCTGGATCGCATCACGGAGCATCTGGCAGCCTGCCCCGATCTCGAACGGATCTACGTCGTGCGCGCGCCAGCCAATGCAACCTTCGACGACCCGCGTATCGTGCCGCTGGCATCGGTGATCGGTGAATCGGATGCATGGCCGGCCCTCCCCTCGCAATCGCTCCCGGTCGTCCCGCTGGATCCTGACGATGACGTGACGATCTTCTATACGTCCGGCACCACGGGTAAGCCGAAAGGCGCCGTCGGCACGCACCGCAATGCCTGCACGGTGGCCGTGTGCGCGCAGTTCAGCCCGCTGCGCAACCTGCTGCGCCGTGGCGAGCCGGTGCCGGAACCGAATCCGGACGCCCCACAGAAAGGGGGATTGCTGGCGGTACCGTTCTTTCACGTCACCGGCTGCATGTCCATCCTGAATGGCACGCTCGCCACCGGCGGGAAGATCGTGCTGCTCTATCGCTGGGACACGCTGCGCGCCATGGAACTGATTCAGGCAGAGCGCTGCACCGGAGCGGGTGGCGTGCCGACCATCGCGTGGCAGATTCTGGAGCACCCTCAGCGCGGCGAGTTCGATCTGTCGTCGCTCGAGAACATGAACTACGGTGGGGCCCCCGCCTCACCAGAACTCGTGCGCCGGATCAAGGAGGTATTCCCACATGCCGCACCGGGCATTGGCTGGGGTATGACGGAAACGTCGGCCACGTTCACGAGCCACAGTGCCGAGGAATACGTCCATCGTCCCGACAGCGCCGGCCCGGCGCTGCCGATCTGCGAGATGAAGATCGACGACGGATTCGGCCGGGCACTACCGCCCGGCGAGGTCGGTGAGTTGCTGGTGCGCGGCGCCAATGTGGTCCACAGCTACTGGAACAAGCCCGAGGCAACCGCGAAGACCTTCGTCGACGGATGGCTGCACACCGGCGACGTGGCGCGTATCGACGAGGACGGATTCCTCTATATCGTCGACCGCATGAAGGACATGCTGATCCGTGGCGGCGAGAACATCTACTGCATCGAGGTGGAAAGCACGCTATACGATCATCCGGCCATCATGGATGCGGCGGTAGTAGGCATTCCGCACCGCACGCTGGGGGAGGAACCCGGCGCGGTGGTCAGCCTGAAGCCTGGCATGAAGGCAACCGAGGCCGAGCTGCAGGAGTTCGTGCGCGCGCGTCTGGCGGCCTTCAAGGTGCCGGTGCGCGTGATCGTGCTGGAGGAGATGCTGCCGCGGAATCCGAACGGGAAAATCCTGAAGTCGAACCTCAGGAAGCTGTTCGCGGCTTGATTGTCTGAGGTTACGCCCCCCCTCCCTCACGCGGGAGAGGGGGGGGAAAACCTCGGTGTCTGAATATCACTTCACCGGAATCGGCGTCCCCGCCGGCACCGGCACGGCAGTGACCGAGTTCTGCGGGCTGCCGGACACGATCCGATCCGAATACGTCAGATAAACCAGCGTATTGCGCTTGCGGTCCACCGCGCGCACCACGTGCAGCGTCTTGAACAGGATCGACATGCGCTCGGAGAACACATCCTCCTGCGCCTTCATCGGACCCTTGAACGTGATCGGCCCCACCTGGCGGCAGGCGATCGACGCCTCTGGCGGATCTTCGGCCATGCCGAACGTGCCCTTGATGCCGCCGGTCCGGGCGCGCGAGACGTAGCAGGTCACCCCGTCGACTTGCGGATCGTCGTAAGCCTCGATAACGACCTTGTCCGATCCCGTCATGCGGAAATTGGTGGAAACACTGCCGATTTCTTCAGCCTGTGCCGCGCAGGCAAGCATACCGAAGGCAAGGCCCGCGGCCATGCCGATACGAAGTCTGGTCATGTCGGGGTCAGGGCGTAGCGCCCTTGATTTCGTCGTGGCGACGTTCCATTTCCTGGCGCAGCGCGCGTCTCTGCTTGGCGGCTTCAAAACGCTGGCGCTCCACTTCGTCACGCGGCTGCAGCGGCGGCACCTCGGCCGGCGCACCATTGTCGTCGACGGCGACCATTGTGAAGTAGCAGCTATTGGTATGGCGCACGACCTTGCTGCGGATATTCTCGGTCACGACCTTGATACCGATCTCCATCGAGCTGCGGCCCGTAAAGTTGACGGCAGCCAGGAACGTCACGAGTTCGCCCACGTGGATCGGCTGGCGGAACATCACCTGGTCCACCGACAGCGTAACCACGTAGCGGCCGGCATAGCGGCTGGCGCAGGCGTAGGCCACCATATCGAGGTATTTCAGGATCGTGCCGCCGTGGACATTGCCGGAGAAATTGGCCATGTCCGGCGTCATCAGCACGGTCATGGAAAGCTGGTGGGACAAATCGTTCATCGCAGGAAATCCAGATTCGGGCATTCAGGCGCCGGCAGTGTAACTCGCCGCGTGCGTGAATGGGAGTCCGGCCCACCCCAGCCATGCAAGAAACTTCCGACAAAAGAAAAGCGGCCCCACAGGCCGCTTTCTTTGCTTCTCAGACGCGATGTGCTTACTTCTTCTTGTTCACAGCGTCCTTGAAACCCTGACCTGCCGAAAACTTCACAGTCTTGGCCGCAGGAATCTTGATCGTTTCGCCGGTGCGCGGATTACGACCGGTGCGGGCAGCACGTTTGCCCGAGCTGAAGCTGCCAAAACCCACCAGAGTGACAGAGTCGCCCTTGGCCACTGCCTTCTTGATACTGTCCAGCGCAGCGTTCAGCGCGCGCTCGGCGGCGGCGTTGCTGAGTTCTGCTTCCGCGGCGATGGCCGATACCAGTTCACCTTTATTCATGGCTGATTTCCCTTGTTGGTCGTCGTCACCGGACTTTTACCGCATGGCAGAAGTCCGATCGGCGCAGTCTAATCTGCCCTTTGTGCCTTGGGCAATCCCCAGTGGCACCAATGCAACGAAAACTGCCGGAAATCGTTCTGTGGCAAGACTTAGCGGGCGTTCTCCCCCTCTATTCCGAGAATCGAAACGTCACTTTTTGCGGCTGTCCGGCATACCGAATATCGCGCGTTGACATTCCCGGAGAAATTGCCGTACCCGTCACTGGAACACTCGCCCCCATTTACCAGGTACCAATCCCCCGCAGACTCAACAGCGCCCAGTTCAGGTGCAATGCACCGTTTCGGGTCTGCTTTGACAACACAACGTGCGCCATCACGGCGCATTTGCACCTCATTCCCTCTTTTTGGGCGTTGGCATGCCACGACTCAGAGTGGCCCGAAACGCCATCCAAGTGCCACGCGCACTGAGTTTGCGCGGTTTTTCGGCGTTCATGCCCAGATCTGGAACGGCTTTTGCATACCCATGCTCCCATTTTGAGCATGGGGCAACGATGGACAACTTGAAAACCGGTACGGATGCAATGTTCATCCTGCTTGGCGCAATCCTGGTGCTAGCCATGCACGCGGGGTTCGCATTCCTGGAGCTTGGCACCGTCCGCAAGAAAAATCAGGTCAATGCCCTGGTCAAGATCCTGGTCGATTTCGCGGTCTCGACGATTTCATACTTTTTTATCGGTTATACGGTCGCCTACGGCGTGCAATTCATGTCCGGGGCAGATGTACTGGCGCAAAAAAGCGGCTATGAGCTGGTGAAGTTCTTCTTTCTGGCCACATTTGCGGCGGCCATCCCGGCGATTATCTCGGGCGGTATTGCCGAGCGCTCGCGATTTAACCCGCAACTGGCAGCTACATTCGTGCTGGTCGGTTTCGTCTACCCCTTCTTCGAAGGCATCGCGTGGAACAACCGATTCGGCATCCAGGACTGGATCGCCTCCGTGACCGGTGCGCCGTTCCATGATTTCGCCGGCTCGGTGGTGGTCCACGCTGTCGGCGGCTGGATCGCGCTGCCGGCGGTGCTGCTGCTGGGCGCGCGCCGCGGCCGCTATCAGAAGGATGGCCGCATCAGCGCGCACCCGCCCTCGAATATTCCGTTCCTCGCGCTGGGCGCCTGGGTACTGGCGGTGGGCTGGTTCGGCTTCAATGTGATGAGCGCGCAGACCGTCGACAAGATCAGCGGCCTTGTCGCCATCAACTCGCTGATGGCAATGGCGGGTGGCACGCTGGCCGCGTGGTGGGCCGGCCGCAACGATCCCGGCTTTGCGTATAACGGTCCCCTGGCAGGCCTGGTCGCCGTTTGCGCGGGCTCGGACCTGATGCATCCGCTGGGCGCGCTGATTACCGGTGCGGTTGCTGGCGTGCTGTTCGTTCATCTGTTTACGCTGGCGCAGAACAAGTGGCACATCGACGACGTGCTTGGTGTCTGGCCCCTGCACGGCCTGTGCGGCGCCTGGGGCGGCATCGCCGCAGGCATCTTCGGCAGCCACGCGCTTGGCGGCATTGGCGGCGTCTCGATCGTGGCCCAGTTCATCGGCACGACCATGGGGATCGTGATTGCCCTGGTGGGCGGCACCGTGGTCTACGGCACGCTGAAGAAGGTCGTCGGCATTCGCCTGGATGCCGAGGAGGAGTACAACGGCGCCGACCTGACGCTGCACCGCATCTCCGCCACACCGGAGCGTGAAACGAGCTGGTAATCGAAACGCTTGCAGTCTCGAATCGCCCCAAATAAAACGGCCGGAATCATCCGGCCGTTTTACTTTGTGTTCACAAAGATTAACTTGAACTTTGATCTCGACGCGCCCAATAATGCCCTTGGGCTCCCGAAGCAACGCCGACACAGGCGTGTCTTGCAGCCCTGGCACCATCCACACCGATTTGCGCAGATTCTGCAGTGCCTGATTTTCACTTTTCCATAAAGAATTGGAGCGTGCCCCTATGGATACTTCTTCGTTGCAAAGCATCCGCGATGTGATTTATGGCTATGCCACTGTTTTCGGCGTCAAGATCCTTGCCGCCCTCGCCTTCTGGGTGGTCGGCCGCTGGCTGATTCATTTCGTGGTGCGCATGGTCCAGAATTCGCTGGCCAGGCAAAAGGTAGACCCGACGCTGCTGCGCTACGTTGGCTCGATCGTTACCGTCACGCTGAATGTCGTGCTGGTCATCGGCATCCTCGGCTACTTCGGCATCCAGACTACGACGTTCGCGGCACTGATCGCCGCAGCCGGTGTTGCTATCGGTATGGCCTGGTCTGGCCTGATGTCGAACTTCGCGGCCGGCGCGTTCCTGGTGGTCCTGCGTCCGTTCAAGGTCGGAGATTTTGTATCGGTCGGTGGTGTCACCGGCACGGTGCGCGAGATCGGCCTGTTCTCCACCACGCTCGACACACCTGACAACGTCATGACGGTCGTCGGCAACAACAAGATCTTCAGTGACACGATCCAGAATTTCTCGGCCAATGCGTTCCGCCGGGTCGATTTGAAGGCGCAACTTGCCGGGTCGACTGACGTGGCAGCCGCCACGGCTTTGCTCAAGGAAAAGATCGCGGCCATTCCGAACGTGCTGACCGAACCGCCCGTCGATGTCGAGATCCTGGAATTCACACTGGTTGGCCCGGTCCTGGCCGTCCGCCCCTACTGCCATACCGATCACTACTGGCAGGTCTATTTCGATACCAACCGCACGATTCGCGACAGCTTCGGCCAGGCGGGCTTCCAGGCGCCGATGCCGGCCCAGGTCGTGGTGATGCAGAACGCGCCGGCCGTATCGGTGGCATCGGGCGCGCCGGCAAACCAGGCGGCCTGAGCCTGATTGGGCCAGGCAAGCTCGGCGGGATCAGGTTGCGGATTGGGAGCGCTGCCGCATACCTGCCCGCCCGTAGAGACGCAGCACGACCGCGCCGCTGCCGCAGACCGCCATGACAACGGCCAGCGGCAGCGCGGTGCCATCGTGCCAGAGGCTGACCGCCGCGCCTGCCAGCGTGCCAAAGCCGAACTGCAACGTGCCCATCAGCGCCGAAGCCGTGCCGGCGCGATGACTCTGGTGGGATAGTGCCAAGGCCGAGGCGTTCGGCGTGATGCAGCCAAGGCCCGACAGGAATACGAAGAAGCAGACCAGCAGTACCGGAAGCGTTGTCCAGCCGATCAGGGCTGTGCCGGCCAGGACGAGACCTGCCACGCAAGGCGCGAACAGCGCCACGCGCAACACATCGTCAAGCGCGCGAGCGCGGACCAGGCGGGTATTGACCTGCGACATGCCGATCAGGCCAAACGCATTCGCCCCGAAAACAAAGCCGTAGTGGGAGGGATCGATGCCATGCAGTTCGATCAGCACAAACGGCGACCCCGCAATATAGGCGAACATGCCGCCCTGCACGCATCCCGCCGCCAGCGAATAGCCAAGAAATTCGCGATCGCGCAGCAACTCCCAGTAACTACGCAGCACTGCAACCGGATGCAGTGTCCGGCGGCGCTGCACGTCGAGCGACTCCTCCATGCGCGCGTGGACGAACCACAGCAGCAGCACCGCTGCGCCACAGTGAATCCAGAAGATCGCGCGCCAACCGGAAGCCGCCAGCACCGCGCCACCAATCAGCGGCGCCAGGATCGGCGCGAGGCCCATCACGAGCATCAGCGAGGAGTACGCCCGCGCCGACTCATGGGCTTCCATCCGGTCGCGAATCACCGCGCGCGAGACCACCAGGCCGGTACAGCCACCGAGCGCCTGCAGGAACCGCCAGAGCATCAACGAATCGACGGTCGACGCCATCGCACAGCCTGCGGCCGCCGCGCCATAGATCGTGAGTCCGACGTACAGCGGCGGCTTGCGGCCGAAGCGATCGCTGATCGGGCCGTAAAACGCCTGCCCTATCGCCAGCCCAACCAGAAACGTGCCGAGCGTCAGCTGCACCTGTCCGATGTCGGTATGCAGATCCGCTGCCAACGTCGGAAAGCTCGGCAGGTACATATCGATGGACAGCGGCGCGATGGCGGTCAGCGACGCGCAAATCAGAAGCCAGAGGGGAAAACGGGAGGACGATGGCACGCCCTTGGTCGACGTCATGAAAGGGTTCCGGAAACGCAAGGCGCAATTGTTGCACAGCCTGCAAATGCGCATCGGCCCACGCGTCGGGGAGGCAAGGATGTTGGCATCGATCGGCCGGCAACCCACCACCGGTGCGGAACATTGTTGGACTGGCTTTCACGCGCGCCGGGGTGGAGGGTACAATGCCTGCCTGTCGGCTCGGATGTTGCACCGACCACGCAGTCAGACGCATCGCGGGAGACGGATCACGGGAACCGTCCCCGGCACCGTTATCCTGCATGACCATACGATACAAGCCGTTAATTGCCTCGCTGAGCCTGGTTGCGATCGCAGCCCTGCCGCCGTTGCCCGCATGGGCCGCGCCGGGCAGGCCGACCGCGACGCTGGCTCCGTCTTCCGCGCCCGTGGCGGTGGACGAAGCCGACGCCCTGGCGAGAATGCTCAAGGGTGCCGCCACCGGCCAGAACACGGGCGCCGCCGGCGTGCCGGAGCTACTGCGCAATACCAATCGCCCTGACAGCGTGCTGGCGCGCGCCTGCCGCCAGCTCAACGATGCGCTGCCGATCGAGATCGACGGAGAGACTCGCCTGCGGCGCTGTCAGTCGGTTCCAGGCAAGCACATCCTGTTTCAGCTGGAACTGACCAACTACCGTGGCCCGATGCTCGACCTCGCCAGCTTCGAGGTCAACTACGCGGCACCGCTACAGCGCAACATCTGCGCCAATCGCGACGTCGAGATCCTGACCAAGCTCGGCATCAGCATGATGTTCCGCTACATGACTCGCAACGATCGCGGCGAGCGGCGGGTCGGCGACGTCTATATCAACGCCCCGATCTGCACCGCCGCGTTGCGATAACCCGTTTCAAACAAGTACCACACGCCAACATGCAGGCGGATTCGGCATCGGCCAGAGTTCCATCCTAGAACCGATGCTGCCGTGGTCGCTTCGCGCGAAGATGCCATGGAGTGTCAGGTCGCAGCCCGGGCGAATATGGCGCCACGGCATGGCTGGAAAGAGGCCGGTCTCCCCTTCGCATCCGGATGCTGGACAAACAAAAACGGCAGGCTTCAAAGCCTGCCGTTCTTGTTTCCAGCGATGCGTCCCTCAGGCCGCACGTGGACGCAATGGCAACACGTTCGGGGCCCGGCGCATCAGCACGCGCGTTTCCTTCCAGGCGCTGTCCGCCAGTGGCGAACCCCAAACCAGCTCATGCAGCCTGGCCAGCGCGAACGGATCGCCCAGCAACACATGCTTTTGCGCGGCCGAAAGCGACTTCGGCCCGTTCGTCAGCGCGTGCTGCACGAGCGCCGCGTGTTGCAGCCGTGCCGCCTCCGGCTGGATCTTGCGCGCGGTAGCGGTGGCGCACATCAGCGCGTTGGTCACCGGATCGACCACGGCATCAACGAATCCCGGCACCTCCTGTGCATTCTCCACGTGCTGCTGCGTCTCCACGATTTCGCGCGGCACGACCGTTTCCTCGGGAATCATGAACAGGCCCGCGCGACGCGCGGCTCGACCCAGTGAGACCCGCGACAGCATCACGGACAACGGAATCGACAGCGCGAGCGACCCGACGATTGGCAGCAGCCACCAGATGAAGCCCGGGCTGATCCAGTAGACGCCCGCGCCCCACACCAGCCCCAGCAGCGTATGCCAGCCGTGGCGACGGAATGCCTCGCCCCAGGTGGTTTCGGCGTCCTCGCGCGGTGGCGACTTCCACGAGATCCCCCAGCCGCTATAGGCTGCGATCACGAACTTGGTGTGGAACAGCATGCGCGTCGGTGCCAGCAGGGCCGACATCGTCATCTCCAGCAACATGCTAATGAACAGCCGCATCACACCGCCATACTGCTTGGCGTCCTTGAGCAGCAACAACACGCTGGCCAGCTTGGGCAGGAACAGCAGCGTAGCCGTGGCCGAGAACAGCGCGAGCGCCTTTTCCGGATGCCACTCCGGCCAGGTCGGGAACATCTGGTACGGCTTGGTGAAGTACTCGGGCGGCACCAGCGCGTGCTTGGCCAGCGCGGCCGTGGACAGCAGCAGGAACAGGAACCAGAGTGGCGCCGACACATAGGCCATGATGCCGGTCAGGAACACCGCGCGGTGCACCGCGTGGAAGCCCTGTTTCATCCAGAGCCGGAAGTTCATCAGGTTGCCCTGGCACCAGCGGCGGTCGCGCTTGACCTCGTCGAGCAGGTTCGGCGGCAATTCCTCGAACGAGCCCGGCAGGTCGTATGCGATCCACACGCCCCAACCCGCACGGCGCATGACCGCTGCTTCGACGAAGTCGTGGGACAGAATCTCGCCAGAGAGCGGACCCTTGCCCGGCAGCGGCGCCAGGCCGCAGTGCTCCATGAACGGCTTGATGCGAATGATTGCGTTGTGGCCCCAGTAGTGCGATTCACCAAGTTGCCAGTAATGCAGACCAGCCGTAAATAGCGGGCCGTAAACGCGGGTGGAGAACTGCTGCACTCGCGCGTAAAGCGTGTCACGGCCAACCGCGAGCGGCGCGGTCTGGATGATGCCCGCGCCCGGGTTGGCCTCCATCAGCCGCGTCAGCGTGGCCAGGCAATCGCCACTCATCACGCTGTCAGCGTCGAGCACGATCATGTAGCGATACTTGCTGCCCCAGCGGCGGCAGAAGTCGGCCACGTTGCCGGTCTTGCGCTTCACGCGGTGGCGACGCCAGCGGTAGAAGATGCGGCCGAAGCCGCCTACGGCACGGCACACTTCCATCCACGCGTCATGTTCAGCCGTGCGCAGATCGGGATTGCCGCTATCGGACAGGACAATGAAATCGAAATGTTGCAGCTCGCCGGTGCGCTCGAGAGATTCGTAGGTCGCGCGCAAACCGGCAAAGACGCGCGTCACGTCTTCATTGCAAATCGGCATGATCACGGCCGTGCGGGCTGCGGGATCGATCGGCGCATCGCTCGCGGCACTGCGCGATATCAGATGGCGGTCGCCGCCCTTGGCCAGCACCAGAAAGCCCATCATCGCCGTCCAGAAACCAGCCGACACCCACGAGAACAGCACCGCGAAGAGCACCAGGATCGCCACTTCGAGCGGATCCGCGCCGTGATACGGCAGTACCTTCGCCATGAAATACGTGGCCAGCGCGGTCTGGATGACCACCAGCGCCAGCAGGAACCAGCGGCGATGCGAACCTGCGGGATGCCACTTGCCTTCGGCATCCGGGCCGTCGTGCAGCGTATCCCAAGTTTCGGGGACCGGCGGCCGGCCCAGCATCTTGCGCCAGCTATTGCGAATCCAGCCGGAGATCACATGCGGTGGCCACTGACGCGGAACCATGGACGCGCGCTGCGGCTCCGGGCCGGTGTCCACACGCACGGTGCCATCGTCCCGCCGCTGCAGCAACGGAGCACCATCGACCTGTGGATTGCCGTACGCCATCGCGAAGCGTCGGGGCACCGAGGCATATGCAGCACCACCGGCCGTAGTCCGCGTATTCAGATCCGCGATGTCCTTCTCCTTCGGGTCGCGCCCAGCCAGGCGCAATTGCAACTCCGTCATCGCCGACGGCACTTCAATGCCCTCGGCCGGCAGGCTCGACACGGCCGGAGACAGGGCATCGGCCAGCAGTTCGTTACGTACCTCGGGCGAAGCCGGCAGACGATCGACATAGCGCTCGCATACTGCCGCCGCCTGGGCCGGTAACTGCTTTAGCCTGGGGGTAAGATGTAGCTCCATGTTTCGGATAGGGTCGTATTGCCGTTGCGAAGATAGCCGCGCAACTCAACCGGCTTGTTCTCGTCCTTGCGCCGCATGAACATCGTCATGCGCCAGCCACCCGTGGCCTCATTGCGCTGGACTGTTGTCTTGAGCAGTTCGCCATTAGCGTCCGCCGAAATCACTGCATCCAGTCTCGCGTCTTCAGGCAGTTTCTTGAAGGCCGGGCCTTCGAAATCCACCATTAGCGAGAAGCTGGTGTCGTCCTGCTTGCGCGTAAGGCCCTGCCCGCGGCGCGTTTGCGTGACCCATGACAGCGGCGGCAGGTTCTCGCCATCCTTCTGCCACTTCAGGCGGTACTCGTAATCGAATGCCTGCTTGGGCTTGGGTGGGCTGTCGGGCACCCAGAACGCGACGATGTTGTCGTTGGTCTCGTCGGGCGTTGGAATCTGCACCAGCTCCACGCGGCCAGAACCCCAGTTACCCTTCGGCTCCACCCAGGCACTCGGACGGCGCTCGTACCAGGCTCCGATCTCCTGGTAGTTGTCGAAGCTGCGATCGCGCTGCATCAGGCCATACCCTTGCGGATTGGTGGCGGCGAACGATGTCACCAACAGTCGCTTGGGGTTGACCAGCGGACGCCAGATCCATTCACCGGTACCAAGCTGCACCGACAGGCCATCGGAGTCATGCACCTCGGGCCGGTAGTCGGTGTCTTGAGACGGCTGGTTCTCGCCAAACAGATACATGCTCGTCAGCGGCGCCAGACCCAGCTTGGTCACGTTCTCACGCAGAAAGAGACGTGACTTCACTTCCATCACGGTCTCGTTGCCGGGCTTGATGACGAAGCGGTACGCGCCACTCACTCGACGGGAGTCCATCAGCGCGTAAATGGTCAGCTGCTTGTCGTTGGCCGCCGGTCGCTCGATCCAGTATTCGACGAAGCGCGGAAACTCCTCGCCCGAGTTCAAGGCCGTGTCGACCGCCAAGCCGCGGGCCGACAGGCCATACCACTGGTCTTTGCCCAGCGCGCGGAAGTAACTTGCGCCCAGGAACGACGCCAGCTCATCCTTGCGCTTGCCCTGGTTCAGCGGGTAAAGCAGCTTGAAACCGGCAAACCCAAGGCCCTTGAGCTTGGCCGGATCCACCCGATGAGAGCCATAGTTGAACGCGGAAGGATCGAATCGGAATTCGCGCACGCTATTGCCGACCACCTCGTTGATCTTCACCGGCTGGTCGAACACCATGCCCTCGTGGAAGAACGACACCTCGAACGGCAACCGCTGGCCGCGCCACGCGAAGCGCTCGGGCTTGTACTCGATCTCGCGATAACGCTCGTAGGGAAGGTCCTTCAGTTCGCGCGGCAAGTCGTGTTTCACCGGCTTGTACGGCGACGCCGACAACTGGCGCGCGCGTGCCGCCACGGTCTCGAAGTCGAACGCGTGGGCAGTCACCACCATCGCCGCCAGCAGACCACCACCAATCCACCGCCCAAGACCGGACATCCTCGCCGATAAGCGCCGCGCAGGCGCGGCGTTCGGAATCTGGTCGTGGCGAATCGAAGGTGTAATGGCGGTCATGAAGGCCCGGGAGTGGGTTAACGGAAGCAGCGACCCGATCATGTGGCCGGATCGTGAATCTTCAACATGCGGAAGCAGCAAGAGATGAGCCAGGGTGCTGCGCAACGACACCCGCGTCGGCATATCCGTGCCAGTGCCAGATAGGCCCACCGCAGGACAGGTTTGATGGCTTTGTTGCATTGCGATGCGAAACCTTAACAATTCGAGCCTTAAAAGTCACGTTTCGGTGTCGCAACGTTTGCAACAAAATGTCACACCTGTGGGCTGAAAGCCGCTCCGGACAAGCGTTTGCGGGTTGAAGTCAAGCATAGGTCATGGTTTGACAAGGTGGCCCCGGGCGTTAACGGCCGCATCGACGAATGTGCCGCGGACGCCCTTCCTTTGCACGCAATCCGTCACCACGCGCTTACAATCGGCCCATCGACAATGTCACTTCACAAGGAACCGTCATGTCCTTCCGGCGTCATTTCCGCCTTGCCATTGCAGCCACGGCAGGTTGCGCCCTGCTGCTTGGCGCCAGCCAGCCGGCCCTGGCCTACTTCGACAATTACCTGTCCGGCAGCATCGTGGGCACGTTGAACAAGAAGGAAGTTGCCTCACTCCAGCAAACCGTGCGCAAGGCACTCAACGACACGGAAGACAACCAGGTCGTGGAATGGCATTACCCCGGCGAGGGTCGTCGTCAGGCCGTGGATGGCACGGTCAGCCCGATCGCCACCAAGACGGACAAGGGCCAATCCTGCCGCCGGCTGAAATCGGAACTGAAGCGCGGAAGCGCCACCGAGGCCTGGTCAGGCTGGTTCTGCAAGCAGTCGAATGGCACCTGGAAGGCGCGTCAAGTCCAGGACTGACGCCTGATAGGCCACCGGCCGACGCGGAGTGCCGGTTAGCACTCCCGCGGTCGGCCGGGTAGGCGAATACGCCGTGCGAATGCTCAGTGGCAGAGACGGCCGATTAGTTCACCGGCCAGCGTGCCGGGCGCTGCCGGCTGGGGCATCCCGGCCTGAGGCCCGCGAATCGTATAGAGCGATTCGCCGCGCGCGTAGCGCTTGTTGTAGAGGGTCTGCTCGATCACGGCATACATCGACGTCGCGCAGTTAAGCACCATGCGCTTGAGCGATGAACGGATCGTGTCGCCACTGGCGGTCTTGATGACACCGGCCGGTGCGTTATGCACCAGTACCACGCCCACTTCGGTGCCGCGCCGGCGGATGGCTGTCTGATCGAGATAGGAAACCATGCCACTGGCGCCCATCAGCGGCATCCAGCGTTGCGGGTCTGGTGCGGCCGGATCGGGCGAGGCCACCAGCGTGCACCCTTCACGCGGCGAAGCGCGAAACACGGTGCCACCATTCGGGCCCTGGCATTGATACAGAGCCCCGGCTGCCACCGGACGCACCGCAGGATTCGGCATCAGCTGGGTCATTGGAACCATGCCGTCCGATTCCGCATAGGCAAGCGGCGTGGCAAGACAAAGGCACGCGCCGGCGAGCAGCGCCGCGCGTGAAATAAAGCGGGAGAACATTGGGGAACCCTCGTAAGGACGGGAAAAAGTCCCCCGCATTTTCGCACAGCATTCGCGCGCGACGATGATCTTGATCGATCTGCATCGTTTTGGGACCAGCGCCGCGTCATTAGTTTGCGGCTGATCAGCCGTTAATTTCCCGCCACGCCACCAGATCGGCGATCGTCAGTACCGGCAGCTGGTACATCTCGGCAAACGCCAGCGCTTCGGGCCGGCGTGCCATCGTGCCATCGGGATTCATCAGCTCGCACAACACCGCGGCCGGCGACAGGCCCGCCATACGCGCGAGCTCGACCGAGCCCTCGGTATGCCCGCGACGCGCCAGCACGCCCCCCTCCACTGCCACCAGCGGAAACACGTGTCCGGGGCTCACCACGGCGTCTATACCTGCCTCATCGGCGATGGCGGCACGAATGGTCGTGATCCGGTCCGCCGCGCTGACGCCGGTGGTCACGCCTTCACGCGCCTCGATCGATACCGTGAACGCAGTGCCGTACTGGCTGCGATTGTTCTCGACCATCGGCCGCAGGCCGAGTTGCCGCACCTTCTCCGGCGTGAGGCACAGGCAGACGATGCCGCTGCATTCGCGGATCATCATGGCCATGTTCGAGTTCGTCAGCCGCTCCGCCGCAAGAATCAGGTCGGCCTCATTCTCGCGGTCGTCATCGTCGAGCAGTACGACCGGACGGCCATCCCGCATCGCATCGAGGGCCTGCACGATGCGCTCGGCCAGTGGACGCGTGTCGGCATCGGATGGCGCCAGCGTGGCGGGGGAATCGGGAAAGCTGGTGGATTTGGTAAGGGTCAGCATTGAAACGCTCCGTGCGTGGATTTCCATGGATGGGCGTTTCAGGGGATGATCAGCGAGAACGGCAAAGACACCCCGACGGCACGCAGTGGACGACATCGCGCGCGCATGGGGTCATGCGAATTCCGCCCATCTTCTTTCATCCGGACTTTAACCGTCGGCCCTGGCTTCTCACCAGATCTGCTGACCCCACGCGGAGAGCGTGGGCGCTCGCGGGCTCGTGACAATGCGCCAATGGCGCCGGCCACATACCGCCGGTGGGGAATTGCACCCCGCCCTGAAGACGTAACGATGCCGCCGCGAGAGACCTCGCAGCGGCGCGACGATCTTAGCACGACTGTGCTTTTTTAGCTGTTCAGCGATGCGTCGATGCTGCCAATGGATTTGCCGGCATCTCGGCAAGCGCTTCGAATACCGCCTTTGTGGCGTCGTCAGCGGGATAGAAGCATTCGATGCGCAGTTCCTGCAGGGTGACATCCTGGGGAATACCCAGCGTGGTCAGCGTGGAGAACAGCGATGCACGGAATCGCCCGGCATGAAGCGCCACCGGCAGCACGGGCGGCGGCGTGCCTTCGGCCGGATCGTCCTCGACAAGCAGGACGCCTCCTGGCCCGACCATGTCCGGATGCCATTCGGCGATCCGCCGCAGGATCTCGCGCGCGGTCTGGTCCTGCGCCTGTACCTGCAGTTCCTGCCAGACGCGCCGTAGCAAATAGCGGCCCACCTGCCGCGCGTTCTCGATCACAGGCCAGAGACCGTTGGGATCGAACACCGCCAGCATCAGGTTCAGTCGCCCCCCCGCATCGTCCAGCGTGGCTGGCTTGCGGCCCTGCAGCAGCTTGTCGAGCATGCGCCGGTAGGCTTGATTGGCATCGACCAGGTGCCAGAACCGGTCGAGCACCACGGCGGGATACGGTTCCTGTTTCGCCAGGATCAGCGCGATGGCGTGCCGCACCATCTGCATCGGAGGCGAGGCCAGCGCGTGCTCGCTATAGGCCGGGGCGTAGCCGCTGGCCAGCAGCAGCCGGTTGCGCTGCCGCAAGGGCACGCCCAGGCGTTCTGCGAGCGCCAGCACCATCTCACGACTGGGCCGGGCGCGGCCTGACTCGAGGAAGCTGATATGGCGCTGCGACACACCGGCCGCCAACGACAGGGCAAGCTGGCTATAGCCGCGCTTTCCGCGCCAGTAGCGCAGCAGGCCGGGGAAATCGAGGGCGGCTTCAGAGCCGGGAGTGAGCGTATCCATGGGAGGCATTACAGCACGCCGGCCATACCCGGGCGACTACCTCAAAGGTAATCGTTGTAATTCAGTCATCCGCCATGCAAACGCCGCTATTGCTGCCATGAGCGCGCGGACTATTGACGATCGACAGTGATAGCGAGGCGTTCCGAGGTCAGCCCACCGCGGGCTTCGTTGTCCTCACAAGGAAATGTCTGATTCTTCGTGAGCGCCGCAATAAGCATGACCCACGTCAATTCCAAGCTGCCGCCAACTACACAAAATGTAATCAATCGGCACAGTCTCTCGCCCTCACCCCCGCTTAACAGGACACAACATGTTCCCGGAATACCGCGAAGAAATCTCCCGCCTCAAGACTGAAGACGCCCACTTTTCCCGTCTGTTCAACCTCCACAACGATCTCGATCATCAGATCAAGAACATGGAAAGCGGCATCGTCGTCGGAACCCATGAAGCCATTGAAAACCTGAAGAAAGAGAAGCTGCGCTTGAAGGATCAGTTGTACGTGATTCTTCGCAAGACCGCCGGAAACTAACATGGCCATCGGCAAGAAAAACGCGGCGGCCAACGACGGGCTTCAGGCCGTCGACGCCGCACAACCGCTTGCAGGCTCCATTGCCGACGAGCGTCCGGTCAGCAAGGGGGACGTTCTTCCCACCAACTCGGCGCGTTCGGCCGAACTCCACGCTGTGCGCGATGGCGCAGAAGCCGCCAGGGTGCTCGTGGCCAGTGGCTTGCGTGACATGCTGGCCGATGTCGCCGGCAAGGACCCGGATACTGTCCTTGCCACCGTCCGCACGGTCATGGACGGGCTGTCGCCCGACGAGGCCGCCGAACTGCGCCGCCTGATCCTCGAGGGCGAGCCCTCGACGTGGCCTGCCGGCAAGAAGCGCCATCCTGACGACGAACTGTCAGCCACCTGGCGCCAAGGCACGTATCCGTATCAGAACCTGATGTCGCGCCGCAACTACGAAAAGCAGAAGTACCTCCTGCAGGTGGAGTTGCTGAAGCTTCAGGCGTGGGTGCGCGAAACGGGGCAGCGCGTGGTGATCGTGTTCGAGGGACGCGACGCGGCCGGCAAAGGCGGCGCGATCAAACGGTTCATGGAGCATCTGAACCCACGCGGTGCGCGCGTAGTGGCGCTCGAAAAGCCCACTGACACCGAGCGTTCGCAGTGGTATTTCCAGCGCTATATCCAGCACTTGCCGGCAGCCGGCGAGATCGTGCTGTTCGATCGCTCCTGGTACAACCGCGCAGGCGTCGAGCACGTGATGGGCTTCTGCAGCAATGCCGAGTATCACGACTTCCTGTATCAGGCACCCGAGTTCGAGCGGCACATCGTCCGCAGCGGCATCCATCTGTTCAAATTCTGGTTCTCCGTGAGCCAGAAGGAACAACGGCGCCGTTTCAAGGAGCGTCAGGTCCATCCGCTCAAGCAGTGGAAACTGAGTCCGGTCGACCTTGCTTCGCTCGACAAATGGGAAGACTACACCCAGGCCAAGGAAGCGATGTTCGCCCGTACGGACACCGCTGACGCCCCCTGGACCGTGATCCGTTCGGACTGCAAAAAACGGGCGCGCCTGAACGCGATGCGCGTCGTGCTCCATCGCTTTGCCTATACAAATCGCAGCCCGGAGCATGTCGGCCTGGTCGACCCGCTCGTCGTAGGCCGTGCGCTGGCAGGTTGAGCGAAACGGGATAGCGGCGGCCTCGGAACGCCCACCGGTACCGGTGGGCGTTTTCGCATCCACGATTCAGAACCTCGGGAATCCGGGGTTTCAGATTCATCCCATATTGGTAATGGTGCGCGATTCGTACGATGGCTCCATCCCGGAACCAATGACTGACCGTACCGCCAACCATCATGATCCGCTCGCTCTCCGACAAGACAACGGCCGCCATCTATTGCGGCCAGTCCGTTCACACACTGCCCGCTCACATTCAGGCCGACGCGCTGCGCAAGCTCGCGATCCTTGACGCTGCGTCGTCTCTTCCCGATATGGTCGCTCCACCCGCAAACCGGCTGGAACCCGTTCTCGGCAAGCGCCGTGGACACTGGCGCGTGCGCATTCAAGGTCCGTGGCATCTCTGCTTTCGCTTCATCAACGGCGAAGCGTGGGACGTCGGCATCGCCGAATACGAGGAATGAGGAGCGCGCATGACAATCAAGCGCGAAGACTTGCGGCGCTCGGATTTTCGCAGCATTGCCACCGGCCGGCCGATCCCGCCTGCACACCCTGGCGAGGTCCTGGAAACCGAGTTCATGGCGCCAAACGAACTGTCGGCAGAAGCACTGGCGGTGGCCTTGCATATGGCGCCGCAACGAATTCACGATATCGTGCGGCGTCAGCGAGCTATATCGCCAGACACCGCCCTGCGGCTGGCCCGCTATTTCGGCACTAGTGCGGAATTCTGGGCGGGCCTCCAGACCGCGTATGCACTGCGGCTGGCGCGCGCGGCTGCCGGGTCGATCATCGAGCGTGACATCCAGCCGCTGACGGCATGATCTGCCCTTGTGCCGCCACGACAGTGATGCTTACGCCACCGAGGCAGTATCCCGTCACATGCCGATGGTATGCTCTGACTTTTCAATTCCCGCGCGCACAGGGCGCGCACCCTGATGGAAATTGCCATACTTTTGGCGCTCATTCTGGTGAACGGGCTGTTCGCCATGTCCGAAATCGCGCTTGTGACGGCTCGCAAGGCCCGCCTTCAGCGCCATATCGACGAGGGCGACCGGGGCGCCATGGCGGCCGTGAAACTGGGCGAGGACCCTACCCGCTTCCTCTCGACGGTCCAGATCGGCATTACGTCGATCGGCGTGCTGAACGGCGTGGTTGGTGAATCCACGCTGGCGGCGCCACTTGGCGTATGGCTTCAGGGATTTGGTATTTCAGCCACTACGGCTGGATACGTTGCCACGGCGATCGTCGTGGCGGGCCTGACCTATTTCTCCATCGTGCTGGGCGAACTGGTGCCCAAGCGGCTGGGTCAGCTTGCGCCGGAAGCCATTGCCCGGATGGCCGCCCGCCCGATTTCGTTCCTGGCCGTTGCCTCCACGCCTTTCGTCAAGCTGCTGTCGAGCTCCACCCGCCTTGTGCTGCGCCTGCTTGGTGTGAAAGCCAATCGCGGTCCGGCAGTTACCGAGGAGGAAATCCACGCGCTACTGGTAGAAGGCTCGGAGGCCGGCATCATCGAGCAGCAGGAGCACACGATGGTGCGCAACGTGTTCCGCCTCGACGACCGCCAACTCGCTTCGCTGATGGTGCCTCGTGGCGATGTGGTCTATCTGGACGTCGAGGAGAGCGAGGACGAGAACCTGCGCCGCATCGAGGAATCGGACCACGCCCGCTTTCCGGTGGTACGCGGCGGGATGCACGACATTCTCGGCGTGGTCAGCGCCCGCCAAATGCTGGCCAAGCGTCTGCGCGGCGAAAAGGCCGAACTGACGGCCGTGCTGCAGCCGGCGGTGTTTGTGCCCGAAAGCGTGACCGGCATGGAACTGCTCGAGAACTTCCGCTCGTCCGGCGGGCAGGTTGCCTTCGTGATCGACGAGTACGGCGAAGTGCTGGGCCTCGTTACGCTCCAGGACCTCGTGGAAGCGATCACCGGCGAGTTCAAGCCGGATGCGGCCGGCGACGAATGGGCTGTTCAGCGCGACGACGGATCATGGCTGCTGGACGGACTGATCCCGATTCCCGAGCTCAAGGACCGCATCGGCCTGCGGGCGGTGCCGGAAGAGGCCAAGGAGCGCTATCACACGCTGTCAGGCATGCTCCTGCTGCTTCTGGGTCGACTGCCGCAAACCACCGACGCCGTGCAGTGGGAGGACTGGAAGTTCGAGATTGTCGATATGGACGGCAAGCGCATCGACAAGGTGCTGGCCTCTCGCGTACCGGCGGAGGACGGCCCCGAGCCCGACACCACCGGCTGATCGGCAATACTGATCGGCGATACCTGACCCGATCCGATCATTTCGATAGATCGATCAAAACGGACACTTCGGTGTCCGTTTTCTTTTGATCCAAACCAAGTGTGTTAATCGCTCGCCACTGCCGTGTTCAAGATACGCGACAGCCGGGCAATCCCGATATTGCTCAAGATCAACTTTCGCTGCGACGATATGCCTGTGCCAGCATCGTCGAATTACGATCTCGCAGGTTCCTGCCGTATTATCTGACCAGCCGTGCATAGGTAGTGCGGCCGCGCACACCCAATAGACCCTGCCGCACCACCGGAGCGCGCCGGGCAAGAGAACATCAGGACGGAACGCAGTCGCGGTATCGCCGGCGGCTATTGCCTAACATGAACTTGCTGCCAGCAAACGTATTCGATGGACTCTGAAGCCAAAGACGCGCCTTGGGGGGACGACCACGACCGCGAGCCTGCGCTGTCCGAGTCCCAACCCGCCGCCTTTCTGGCAGCGCTTGCCGGGCATCGCGCCGAGATTGGAACCGCACACCCGCTGGCGATCGTGATCGTCCGCCTGGACCGTTTTCAGTTTGCCTGCGAAACGATCGGCAGCCGGCGCACCCGCCTGCTGCGGGCTGAGGTCAAATCCCGCATAGCCGGTGTCGGCGTCATGCCCGCCGTGATGCACTGGCTAAGTCCGGCCGACCTTGGCATCGCCTGCCTGCTGCCGGCAACCACTGAAGAGATGGCCGAACTGAGCCAAAGCATTGCGACGGCGCTGCGGCTCCCCTACTCGGTCGACGGATTCGAATTATTCCTCTCGTGCAGCATCGGCACTGCCATCGATAGCCCGGAAAGCGCCACCGAACGCAATCTGCAGCAGGCGTTCGATGCGATGCTACAGATCAACCGACGTGGCGGTGGTGGCATTGCCAATGCCAGTCAGCCCGTTACCCCGCGCATGGTGACTCTGCTGGCGGCCCTGCCCGAGGCCGTTTCACGCGGCGAGTTCAGCCTGCAGTTGCAGCCTCGTGCGCTATTCGACACAGCGGAGATTGCCGCCTATACAGTGCGTTTACGCTGGCATCACCCAGTGCTTGGGCGTATTTCGCCGCAGGACTTCCTGCCAGCCGTCGAAGCGCTCGGCATGATGCGCGAGGTCGGCCACTGGCTGGTGCAGCAACTGCTGCAATTGATCCAGGAATCCAAACATGTGGCAAAGGTCCAGTTCACGCTGCTGGCGTCCAGCCCGCAGCTCCTGGCCGACGATGCGATCACCATGCTGCAGCGCGCTGTGGAAACATCCGGTATCTCCCCGGACCGTCTCTGCGTGGAGGTGCCGGTCCAGTGCATCGGGGCAGTTGCCGATGCCACGCAGAAAGCCGCACGACTGCATGACTGCGGCATCCAGATTTCCCTCTCCGATTTCACGGATGACCAGGTCAGCCGGCACGCGCTGGCATTGGTCGCACCCGACATGGTGATGCTCGATGCACGGCATCTGGGTAGTTCGGCGCAGGCGCGCGATGCTGCCTCGTTGTTGCGCGCGGCATGTGTGTTCGCCAGGTCGCGGGGCGTGGCAGTCCATGCCCGGGGTGTGGAAACTCGCGCTCAACTCGAGGCCGTACGCGATTGGGGTTGCGATGGCGTGCAAGGCTATCTGTTGGCGCAGCCCTTTCCCGCGCAATGGCTGGTGCAGACCCACGCTGCCGTGGCTGAACGCGCTCGCCAACTCCTTCGTCCAACCAATTTGGTCTAACCGGCACGATGGTACGGCGCAACGCGCGGATCACATCATTTGCAGTATTGATGGACTTACACTTTGGCACATATCCTGCATCGACAAGTATCGGCGCGGCGATAAAATGTGCCCGTTGATTACTATCCCTGAAAGGAGCCCCTCGTGAAGAAAGGATGGATCTGGTGCGTACTGGTCGCCACATTGCTGGCAGGCTGCAATACCATGGCGGGACTTGGCCAGGACATTCAGAAGGGCGGTCAAAAGCTTGAGAATTCGGCCGAGCGCAAGTAAGACGGCTGAGCGCTCAGGTAGTCCAACTGATGCATGAAAAAGGGGCGCTCGTGCGCCCCTTTTCTTTTTCCTGTTGCGGCTTGCCAGTGCCGCATCCTATCGACGACTGCCCTCAGGCTCAGACCTTCCGCAACTGAGCCGCCTCTTCGGCCAGCTTGCGGATTCGCCCCCAATCCTTCGCCGCAATCGCATCCTTCGGCACCACCCACGAACCGCCTACGCACACAACGTTGGGCAAGGCCAGATAATTGGGCGCTTTCGCCAGATCGATACCTCCAGTCGGGCAGAACTTGAGCTGAGAGAACGGTCCGTGCAGCGATTTCAGCATCTGCACGCCCCCGGCTGCCTCCGCCGGGAAGAACTTCAGGAACGAAAAGCCCGCTTCGAGCGCGAACATCGCCTCGCTCGCCGTCGCCACGCCCGGCAGCAGCGAAATACCTGCACCTTGAGCGCCATCGGCCAGCTTCTGCGTCAGCCCGGGCGACACCGCGAACTGCGCGCCAGCATCACGCACGGCCTGGAGTTGGTCAGTCGTCAGGACAGTTCCAGCGCCAACGACTGCTTGCGGCAGGGCCTTGGCGACGGCTTCCATCGCTTGTAATGCCACAGGTGTGCGCAACGTGATCTCAAGCAGCGGCAGGCCTCCGGCCACCAAGGCCTCGCTGATATGCAGCGCATCGTCGACAGAGTGGTATTCGAGCACCGGAATCACCGGCACGTTGGTCAGGCGTTCGAGCAGAGGGGAAGCTTGGATGGGCATGACGGTCCTTCGATAAATTGGTGCGTTGGTGCGAGGGGCCGAATTGTCGTGAAACGGGACAAGGCTGTTGCCGAATGCGTCAGGCAATCACGGTGACGCCCTGCTCCAGCCGGGCCCGCACGGTTTCGGCATGGGGGATGGGCGCCACGGCCCCGTAGCCCGTGGTCGACAACGCAGCGGCGATGTTGGCATAGCGTGCCGCATCGAACGGATCAGCGTCCGCAGCCAGCCGCGCGATGAAGCTGCCGCCGAAGCAGTCGCCCGCGCCAGTGGCATCGACCGGACGCACGGGGAACGGCGCCACCAGCGCGCGAGATTCCTGCGTGGCAATGTAACTGCCTTCCTCTCCGAGCTTCAGCGCAACCAGTTCCACACCGCAATCCAGCAGATAGTCGACGATCGCATCGCGGTCATCGAGCCCGGTCAGGATCGTGATGTCGTCCCAGCTCGGCAGGCAGATGTCGGTCAGGGAAAATGCCTCGCGCATGATGCCTCGCGCACGGGCCAGCGACCAGAGCCGCAATCGCAGATTCGTGTCGAGCGATACTTTCGCCCCGGCCTTGCGCGCATGTTCCATCGCCGCCAGTCCTGCATCACAGGCGCTGGTGCTGATTGCCAGGCTGATACCGGAGAGATGCAGAAAGCGCGCCTGCGCGATGGTCGCCAGCGGCAACTGCTCATGGTGATAGCGGCTGGCCGCGGAACGCTCGCGCAGATAGTCGAAGCGATGGCCGTGGTTGTCGTGGGAGACGAAATAGACCCCGGTGGGCGCAGAGGCATTGACCACCACATGTCGGGTATCGACACGTTCCCGCGTCCACAACGCCAGCAACCGCTCGCCGAAGCTGTCGGCGCCTACGGCGGTGATGTAGCCCGTGGTCGCGCCCTGGCGCGCGGCGGCAATGCAGAAATTGGAGGTATCGCCGCCAAAGCCCTGCAGGTAACGCGACGGATCGTCGGGCTGCTGGTTGAACTCGATCAGCGGTTCGCCATAGGCAAGGATATCGATACTCATCTCGGCTTCATCTCCTCTTCATTCCATTCGGTCTGGGCACGGGGACTGACACCGGGGTCAGAAGAACGTCTGAACAATGTCGATGACCTGGAACTGGCTGTCCAGCACAGGAATATGGCGCCACTTGTCGAAGGTCAGGCAAGGATGCGAGATATCGAAGGCAATCATATCGCCGACGCGGATGTCATCGCCAGCCTCGATTTCCAGATAGGCGTGCTGATCCATCATGCCCGTCACTTTCCAGCGCGCGGGCGTGGCAACAGGGCCGGCCGCACCCGGACGAAACATCTGCGCCGGTATCGGCATGCCCGCATCGAACGCGGCATCCCGCTTGCCCATGCCGATGATGGCGCGGTTTGGCTCGGGAATCGACTGCACATAGGCCCAGAGCTGCAGCGCGGGCAGCAGGCCCTCCCGCATCTTCTGCGCCACCGGATTGCTCGCCAGGATGCGTTCCTGCGCCGCTCGATAGACGCCGACGTCGTGCGTCAGGTAGCACCCGGGACGCAGCACAATATCGATCGGCATCCCGATATCGGTGCGAGCGAACTCTTCGGCCACCACGTCGTACCATGCCGAGCCCGCGCCGGACATCACCACCGGGCTGCGTCCGAACCGCCCCGCCTTGGCCAGTTCGCGCGTTACGGCCACCGTGCGCTGCAGAAGCTTGCGGATATCGGCTTCCTGTTGCAACACGCCTTCATAGATCTCGACGCCGGCCAGCTTCAGGGCGTTCGGCCAGCGTGCCAGCGCATCGAGCACGTCCGACTGCTGCGCGGCATCACGCACACCGGTCCGGCCGCCCTCCACGCCCAGTTCCAGCAGCACCTGCAGCGTCTGACCACGCGCGTGGAAGAATGCGCCAAGCTGGTCGACGAGCGCGGCCGAATCGACCAGCGAGAAGAACTCGAATGACGGGTCGGCAGCCAGCAGATCGGCAACGATCTCCATATTGCGCCGCCCCACTAGCTGATTGGCCATCAGCACGCGCTTGACGCCGTGCGCGGCTGCCGCCGCGGTCTGGTGCGCAGTGGCCAACGTGATGCCCCACGCGCCCTCGGCAAGCTGACGCGCGAACAGTTTCGGCGCCATCGTCGTCTTGCCATGCGGTGCCAGTTGCACGCCGTACGCGCCCATGAAATTGCGCATCCACTGCAGGTTGTGCGTCAGACGGTCTTCATAGAGCACTGCGGCCGGGAGACTGAGCTCTTCAGCCAGCAGACGCCAGCCCGGCTGCCCCGCCTCGGACGGCGTGAGTGGCGCGTCCAGACGCCCCATCGCCTTGTTCAGCGGATCGATCATACCGGTCTGGTACTTTGTTTCACGCATGACTGACATCACCCCGTCAAAATTCAATTGACGTAATGATAGCCTTGAAACTACGATATTTCATCCTTGTTAGAAAGTAACATGCTTCGTCGGCAGAGGTAACCGACGGGGCCCGCCCACCCACCGTACGCCATGACTGCGCCCTTCGATATCCTGACCCGCATCGCCGAGCGTGGCCCGTCATTGCGACTGGCCGAGCAGAAAGTGGCGCAGGTGATTCTTGAGGATCTTGCCGGGGCCGCGGCGGCCAGCATCAACGAACTGGCGCGCAAGGCGGCGGTCAGCGAGGCAAGTGTCACGCGCTTTGCAAAAGCCATCGGTTGCCGTGACGTCCGCGACCTGAAGCTGCGCCTGGCACAAGCCACGGCAGTGGGATCGCGTTTCCTGCAACCGGCGCCGGGCCCGGTCGATACCGACGCGCCGGCCGCCCTGGCCGAGCGCATCCACGGCGACGTTCTCACCACGCTCGAAGTCAACCGAAAGTTGATCGATCCCGAGCGGATCGACATTGCCGCGCGCCTGTTACTCAACGCACGCATGGTCTACGCTTTTGGCATGGGTGGAGGCTCGACCTTCATGGCCGACGAGGCGCGGTATCGGCTGGCGCGATTGGGGCACCCGGTGGCCACGTATCACGACGCACTGCTGCAGAAGATGGTCGCCGCAACGCTGACGCGCGATGACGTGGTACTGGCGTTCTCGGCCAGCGGCAGCGTGCCGGAGATACTCGCCAGTTGCGACATCGCGCGCGAGTATGGCGCGCGGCTGATTGCCGTGACCGCGCTTGGCTCGCCGCTGGCCGCGCGCGCCGACGTGCTCCTGCCCGTGCGGACGCTGGAAACGGATTTCATCTTCAAGCCGTCGGCCTCGCGCTACGCGATGCTGATGGTGCTGGACGTACTGGCCACCCGCTTTGCGCTGCTGCAACAGGAGCAAAGCAAGGAAAAGCTGCGCCGGCTGAAATACGTGCTGGATGCCCACCGTGGCGTCAGCCAGGATAGTGACGGGCCAGACAGCCGCCAGCCGCTCGGAGACTGACGATGCCACACCTGTTCGATACCCTGATCCGCTGCGTGCTGCTGCTCGATGGCTCGGGCGCCGCGGCGCGCCTGGCCGACGTGGCGATCCGCGATGGCCGCATCGCCCGCATCGACGAGCCTGGCGCGATCGACCCCGATTCCGCGTCGAACGTCGTGGAAGGTCACGGTCTGGTGCTTTCCCCCGGGTTTATCGATGTCCATACGCACGACGACACCAATGTCGTGCGTGAGCCGGCGATGACACCGAAGATCTCGCAAGGCGTGACCACCGTGGTCGTCGGCAACTGCGGCATCAGCGCCGCGCCTGTCACGCTGGCCGGTGATCCACCCGACCCGATGAACCTGCTGGGCCGCGCCGACGCCTTTCGCTACCCCGACTTCAAAACGTACGTGGCTGCCGTCAACGCCGCGCAACCAGCCGTGAACGTGGCCGCACTGGTCGGCCATACCGCGCTGCGCAGCAATCATATGGATCGGCTGGACAGGCCCGCGACCGAGGCCGAGACCGCCGCAATGCGCGACCAGCTTCAGGAAGCCCTGGATCATGGCGCGCTTGGGCTTTCCACCGGCCTGGCATATGCCAACGCATTCCACGCTCCCACCGATGAAGTGCTGGCGCTGGCCGAACCGCTGGCCAAGGCGGGCGCGATCTACGCCACCCACTTGCGCAGCGAGTTCGCGGAGATTCTGGACGCGATGGACGAAGCCTTCCGCATCGGCCGCCACGCGCGCGTGCCGGTGGTGATCTCGCACCTGAAATGCGCGGGCGTGTCGAACTGGGGCCGTAGCGGCGAGGTGCTCGCCGCGCTCGAAGGCGCGGAACGTTGGCAACCGGTCGGCTGCGACTGCTACCCCTACACCGCCAGTTCGTCGACACTCGATCTCAAGCAAGTCACCAGCGACTTCGACATCCAGGTCACCTGGTCCGAGCCGCATCCCACGATGGGCGGCCGGCTGCTGGCCGATATCGCCGCCGAATGGAACGTCGACCTGCTTGAAGCGGCACGCCGCCTGCAGCCCGCCGGCGCTGTCTATCACTGCATGGAGGATGCGGACGTCGATCGCATCCTGAGCCATCCGGCCACCGTAGTTGGATCCGACGGACTACCCAACGATCCGCTGCCGCATCCGCGCCTGTGGGGCGCATTTCCACGCGTGCTGGGCCACTACGCGCGCGATCGCGAACTGTTCCCGCTCACGGTGGCCGTCAACAAGATGACGGGCATGTCGGCCGAGCGCTTCGGCCTGACTGGTCGCGGCTTCGTGCGCGAAGGCTACTGGGCCGATCTCGTTCTGTTCGACGCCGCCACGATCCGCGACGCGGCGAGCTTCACCGATCCACAGCAACCGGCCGAAGGCATTGCGGCCGTCTGGGTCAACGGCGAACTGACCTGGCGGCAACGCGCCGCCACCGGCGTACGCGCCGGCCGCTTCCTGCCACGCGGCCCCCAGCAACAACACTGAAAACAGGAGTTTCCATGGATATCAAACGATTCGGCGTCGAAGGTGGCACCGGCCAGGGCGGCTCGCACATGCCGTTCGCACGGGCCGTGCAAGCGGATGGCTGGCTCTACGTGTCAGGCCAGGTACCGATGGTCAACGGCGAAGTCATCGACGGCGGCATCGTCGCGCAGAGCCACCAGGCCATCCAGAACGTCATGGCCATCCTGGCGGAAGCCGGCTACGGCCCGGAGCATGTGGTTCGCTGCGGCGTCTGGCTGGACGATGCCCGCGACTTCACGTCGTTCAACAAGATCTTCAAGGAATACTTCGGCGCCAATCCGCCGGCCCGGGCCTGCGTGCAATCGAGCATGGTGGTCGACTGCAAGGTCGAAGTGGACTGCATCGCTTACAAGAAACCGGCGGCCTGAACCCGGCCGGCGTGGGCGTGGTCGGCGAGCCAGCCGAGCCAGGGCCACAGCTTCATAGCTCTTAGCTTCTAAGCTTTTCTGCTTTTTCAGCTTTCTCAACCCGCCGCTACGCGACACAAGGCATAGCGGCTTTTTCACACGCGGAAGCGGACCGTCCGGACCGACGGCACCCGCAAAAAGGAGACGACATGGGTGCCGTTACCGGAACCACGCTCTTGGTCTATGCGCTGATCGCCGTGATCGCGCTGGTGATCCTGATCGCCAAATTCAAACTGAACCCATTCATCACGCTCGTGGTGGTCTCGGTGGCGCTGGGCTTCGCCGTGGGGATGCCGATGGGCGACATCATCAAGTCGTTCGAAGCGGGTGTGGGCGGCACGCTCGGGCATATCGCGCTCGTGATCGGGCTCGGCACGATGCTTGGCAAGATGATGGCCGAATCGGGCGGCGCCGAGCGCATCGCGCTGACGCTGATCGACTTCTTCGGCGAGAAGAACGTGCACTGGGCGATGGTGGTCATCGCCTTCATCGTCGGCCTGCCAGTGTTCTTCGAGGTGGGCTTCGTGCTTCTCGTGCCGATCGCCTTCAACGTGGCCAAGCGCACCAATACCTCGATGGTGCTGGTTGGCATCCCGATGGTCGCCGGCCTCTCGGTGGTGCACGGGCTGATTCCGCCGCACCCTGCCGCGCTGCTGGCTGTGCAGGCCTACGGCGCTGACATGGGCAAGACGATCATGTACGCGCTGATCGTCGGTGTCCCGACAGCCGCCATCGCTGGCCCGCTGTTCGCCAAGCTGATCGACCGCCACGTGAAACTGCCCGAGGTCAACCCGCTGGCCGCGCAGTTCACCGAAGAAGCCGAGAACATCAAGGGCACGCGCCAATTGCCGGGCTTCGGCATCACCATCTTCACGATCCTGCTGCCGGTGATTCTGATGCTGATTGGTAGCTGGGCGGACCTGATTGCCACGCCAAAGACCTTCGCCAACGACTTCCTCAAGCTGATCGGCAACTCGGTCATGGCACTGCTGATCGCCGCGCTGGTCAGCTTCTATACCTTCGGCAAGGCCCGCGGCTTCGGTCGCGATGCCATCCTGAAGTTCACCAACGAGTGCGTGGCGCCGACCGCCATCATCATCCTCGTGGTGGGTGCCGGCGGTGGCTTCGGCCGCATCCTGCGCGACTCCGGCATCTCCACCGCCATCGTCGACGTGGCCACCCACGCAAACGTCTCGGTGCTGGTATTGGGCTGGCTGGTGGCCGTGATGATCCGCATCGCCACCGGCTCGGCCACCGTGGCCATGACCACCGCCGCCGGCATCGTCGCCCCGATCGCCGCCAGCGTGCCGGGCACGCGCCCCGAACTGCTGGTGCTGACGACCGGCGCCGGTTCGCTGATCCTGTCGCACGTCAACGACGGCGGCTTCTGGCTGGTCAAGGAGTACTTCAACATGACAGTGACCCAGACCTTCAAGACCTGGTCGGTCGCCGAAACGATCATTTCGGTCGTGGCGTTGCTACTGACGCTGGGACTGGCGACGGTGACCTGAGGCTTCGCGGCGGTGTTTTCTCCCCTGTTCCGCCCGGCGGGCGGGGGAGAAAACCCGGGGTAGCACAAAGCCCCCACCCCTCCTACACTCCCTCTTCGATGCAGCCGTCCGATGCTGCACTTCCGGGAGACTCTCATGACGTTCAGTCCAATGCGGCGTGCCATCACGGCGTGCAGCACCTTCGCCGTCCTCACGTATCCCCTCCTCACCCTTGCGGCCGACCCTGTGAAGATCGGCCTGATCGCCCCGTTTTCTGGCAGCTTTGCCGACTACGGCAAGCAGATGGAAGGCGGCATCAAGGCCTGGCAGAAGCTGAACGGCGACGTCGTGGCGGGCCGCAAGATCGAGGTGATCATGAAGGACACCACGGGTCCGGTTCCCGAGGTCGCCAAGCGGCTGGCGCAAGAGCTGGTGGTGCGCGACAAGGTCGATATCCTGGCAGGTTTCGGCCTGACGCCCGAGGCACTGGCCGTTGCGCCGGTCGCCGAGCAGGCGAAGAAGCCGATGGTGATTTTCAATGCGGCGTCGTCGGTCATCACTACCAAGTCGAACTACATCACCCGCGTGTCGATGACGCTGCCGCAGATCTCGGCGCCGATGGCGACGTGGGCCGTTCGCAATAACATCCGCAAGGTCGTGACGCTGGTCGCAGACTACGCCCCTGGCATCGACGCCGAAACGGCCTTCAAGACCAACTTCCTGGGCGGTGGCGGCCAGATTGTCGAATCGATCCGCGTGCCGCTACGGAATCCCGAGTTCGCCCCATTCATCCAGCGCATCAAGGATGCCAAACCCGAGGCCGTGTTCCTGTTCCTGCCCGCAGGCGAACAGGGCGTGGCGTTCATGAAGGGCTTCCGCGAACGTGGGCTGGCCGATGCCGGTATCCGCGTCATCGCCACGGGCGACCTGACTGACGACCACGTGCTACCGGCCATGGGCGATGCCACGCTGGGCGTGATCACGTCGTTCCACTACTCGGCGGCGCATGATTCGAAGGAGAACAAGGCGTTCCTGAAGGCCTTTGCCGATGCCAACCCAGGGGCCGGACGCCCGAATTTCATGGCCGTGGCCGCATACGACGGCATGGCCGCCATCTACGATGCGCTGAAGAAGACCAACGGCGCGACGGACGGCGACAAGCTCGTTGGCGCGCTGAAGGGCATGAAACTGCAGAGCCCGCGCGGCGCCATCACGATTGACCCCGCCACCCGCGACGTGGTCCAGACGGTCTATATCCGGAAGGTAGAGAAGGTGAACGGCGAACTCTACAACGTCGAATTCGACAAGTTCGATGGCGTGAAGGACTCGGGAAAGTAGCCCCAGGGCGCTCGGCGTGGTTCCCGCGCCCGGGCCATCACGGCGCGGGTGGGGCAATCACCTTGGACATCTCCGAAGTCTGATTCCAGCCGCTCCGTTGATAGAGCGGTCGACCTGCCTCGGTAGCGTGGAGAATGGCAAACTCCACGCCGCGTCCCGCGAACTCCGCCTCGGCCAGCGCCATCAACTGCTGCGCCAGACCCCGGCGCCGGCGCGTCGGCTCCACATAGACGTTGAGGACATAGCCCCGGCGATCCTGCGTCGGATGCGCGGGATGCGGTGGCCAGTCGACCAGCATCAGGCCGATACCCGCTACAGGCTGCCCCACATCTATCAGCAGAAAGCCGAAGTAGCTGCCATCCGCCAGGCGTGGCCGCAGCCAGGCGCGAAAGTGGTCTGTCATCGTGCGCAACGTGCCCGGGGCAAAGCCTGCCTCCTGAAACATCGCCTCCCGATGCTGGCAAATCAAGTCGAGGTCATCGACACCGATGGTACGAACATCCATGGATAGAAATCCTCTTACCAACTGCAATCCAAGATCGGATCGGATGCGCTGACGGGCAGTGGCGGAGCAGATACCACAGATCGTGAATCCGCTCCGGCGCCAATCAATACGGCGACAGCTCTTCGAGCGCCCTGGCTGCCTCCTGCCTCAACATGCGCAGGATCAGCGCAGCCCCTTCATTCGAAAACTCCGGCGCGGCGGCGTGCTCGACTGCAACCGTCACCACACCCATTGCCCCTTCGACGCGCTGCAACTGCCGGAACGCCATCACATCCGGCGATGGAAAGCCCGCATTGGGTTGCCCTGGTGGCCCGGCCTGCCGCTTGCCGGCGGGCTTGCGCGAAGCGGCTCCGGGTACCGGCTTATCCATGCCCCGGCCTCCCCAGGGGGAGGGAGACCGGAACGGCAAGTAAGATGCAGACATCGTGGCGATGCATGGCGTGACTCCTTTCTTTCGACAAAGCGTTCAGGCGGGCGTGTGGCCCGCGTCGCCACCCTTGCAGCGACCCATGCATTGTCAAAGCCGGGAGACCACGCGGATATAAGACGATTCCGAAAACGTTCGGAATCGTCCGAGCGCTACTGCGAACGCCCCGCCCCTCGGCTATCGGACCGAAACCAGCCGATCCAGCAACGCCTTGTCGGCCAGCAGTGTGGCGCTATCCGACCGGTGCACCACTCGGCCCCGGTCCAGAACAATCGCCTGCCGGGTCATGCCCAAGGCCAACCGCGCGTGTTGCTCCACCACGATCACAGCCATCCCCGCATCTGCGATCAGCCCCGCGATCACGCGCTGCAACTCCTGCACGATGACCGGGGCCAGCCCTTCCATCGGCTCGTCCAGCAGCAACAAGGCGGGGTTGACCATCAGTGCCCGGCCAATGGCCAGCATCTGCTGCTCCCCGCCAGACAACTGGTTGCCGAGATTACGCCGGCGCTCACCCAACCTCGGAAAGGTCCGATACACACGCTGGACATCCCATGGCCCGGGCCGGGCCACCGCGCCGAGATGCTCCTCCACGGTCAGCGAGGGAAAGACCCAGCGCTCCTGCGGCACCCAACCGATGCCGCTCTGGGCACGGCGATGCGGCGGCACCCTGGCCAGATCCCGCCCTTGCCAGAGCAGCTTGCCCCCACGCAATCGCGTGAAGCCCATCAGCGTGGACAGCAACGTCGTCTTGCCCACACCGTTACGGCCCAGCAGCGCGAGGCTGTCGCCGGCGCCCAGCGCCAGATCAATCTGCTCGAGCACCGTCGCCTCGCCATACCCGGCGCTGACGGCCTCCAGCCGTAGCAGATCACTCATGGGCGGCCTCCCCAAGATAGACCTCACGCACTCTTGGGTCGGTGGAGACTTCAGCCGGCGTCCCTTCCATCAACACGCGCCCGGCCACCAGCACCGTGATGCGTTCTGCGAAGCGGAACACCAGATCCATATCGTGCTCGATGAAAACGATGGTGATGTCGCGGGGCAGCGCTGCAATCACCGCGAATAACTCGGCACTCTCACCGGTCGGAATGCCGGCGGCGGGCTCGTCGAGCAGCAGGATCGAAGGCCGCGTGGCCAGCGCGAGCGCCATCTCCAGCAGGCGCTGTTTGCCATAGGGCAATTGCCGGGTCTCGACATCGGCGTCGGCCTCGAGCCTGAGCATGGCCAGCACTGCCATCGCCTCGTCGACGAGTGCCGCCTGCGACGCCACCGTGCGCCTCCAGACGCGCCCCGCCCCCGTGCGTTCGGCGACCGCCAGCACTACCGATTCGAGCACCGTCAGCCCGGGGAACAGCGTGTTGATCTGGAATGTGCGCGTCATGCCCAGCTTCACGCGCGCGTGCTGCGGCAGCGTGGTGATGTCACGCTCGCCGAGCCAGATGCGTCCTGCCGACGGGGCCAGCGCCCCGGTCAGCAGGTTGACGAAGGTGGTCTTGCCCGCCCCATTGGGTCCGATCAGCGCATGGCGGGCACCCGGTTCGAACGTCAGCGCGATGTCGCTGTTCGCCGCGAACGGGCCCCACGATTTGCTCAGCCCTTCCGTGCGCAGGATCGCGGTCATGCGTCGGCCTCCTTTCGCGCAGGTACGGACGGATGCCTGCGCCGGCCTAGCGCCGACAGCGCCCCCATCACGCCACCTCTCGCGAACAGCACGACCACTACCAGCAGCAACCCGACCCAGAATTGCCAGTACACGGGGTTGATACCAGCCAGGACGTCTTGCGCGATCATGAACAATGCCGCGCCAACCAACGCGCCGTAAAGCCGCCCAGTGCCACCAAGCACCAGCATCACCAGCAATTCGGCCGAGCGCGGAAAGCCGAGCACATCCATGCCGACAAACTGCGTGGTCTGGGCCAGCAAGCCCCCCGCCACGCCGGCAATCGCCGCCGCCACCGTGAAGACCGCCCGAAGCCGTGCGGGCACGTCGGTCCCCAGCGCTGGCATACGCCGCGCACCCTCGCGAATGCCGCGCAGCGACAGACCGAATGGCGACGCCACCAGCCTTCGCACCAGCAGGAAGATCACGAACAGCACTGCCAGGCTGTAGACATAGGCGGTCTTGCCGAACAGGTCGAACTCGAACATGCCAAGCAACTTGTTCATCGTCACGCCTGACAGCCCGTCAACGCCACCGGTCAGAAATGCCGCCTTGTTCGCCGCCTCGAACAGCATCAGGCCGATGCCGAGCGTCACCATCAGCCGGGTCAGATCGCCGCCCCGGATCACGAGGAAACTGCACAGCCATCCGGCCAGCGCCGCCACCGCTGCCGCGGCTAGCAAGCCCGTGAGCGGCTCACCCCAGCCATGCGCACCAAGCAGACCGGCCACGTACGCGCCCAGGCCGAAGAACGCCGCATGGCCCAGCGACACGATGCCCGCATAGCCCAGGATCAGATCGAGCGATAGCGCGAAGAGTCCGACGATCAGGATCTGGCTCCCGAGGATCAGGTAGTCGGGCAACAAGAAAAACGCCACGACCGGCACCAGCCAGAACACGATCTCCGCCGGATGCCAGCGGCCGTCGGGCAAACGATGCACACGGGTCTTCATGCGCGCCTCCCGTAGAGACCTGCCGGAAACGCTACCAGCAGCAGCACCATCATCGCGTAGATCACGAACGCGCCGATCTCGGGCACGTAGTACTTGCCTGCCACGTCCGCCACGCCCAACACGATCGCAGCGACCAGCGAGCCATGGATACTCCCGGCACCGCCCACGGCGACCACGAGCAGGAAATACACCATGTACTTGAGTGGGAAGGTCGGATCGAGGCCCAGCACGTCGATGCCCAGCCCACCGCCAAGTCCGGCCAGACCCGATCCCAGCGCGAAGGTCAGGCTGAACACGCGTTCGACGTCGATGCCAAGCCCGCGCGCCGCCTGCTGATGATCGACTGCCGCGCGCACCTGCGCGCCGAAGCGGGTACGCGCAACAAGCCACCCAAGCGCCAGCGTGATGACGATCACCACCGCGATCAGGAACAGGCGGTAGGCGCCGAGGTCGACCCCGCCCACGCGAATCTGCCCGATCAGGAAATCCGGCAATACCACGGGCTGCTGGCCCGGCCCGAATAGCCACGTCGCGCCCGCCATCGCCATGAACGTCAGGCCGATCGAGAACAGCACCTGGTCCAGGTGGCTGGCACGGTACAGCCTGCGATAGAGCGTCCGCTCAAGCACCCAGCCGGCTGTCGCCGCGCCCAGAAACGCCAGCGGCAATGCTGCCAGGAACGGCACCCCGGCCCGGTTCATCAGCACCACCGCCACGTAGCCGCCAAGCATCGCGAACGCGCCATGCGCCAGGTTCACGAAGTTCATCAGCCCCATCGTCACGGACAGCCCGATGCTGATGAGGAACAGCAGGCTGCCGTATGCCACGCCATCGAACAGCACGCCAGGCAAGCTCGATATCACAATCCGGTCCTTTTTATGGATGACCGCGGGTTCGGGAAGGTTGGCGCCGATTGTTCAGGCCTCGCCGCATTTTTGCAATCGGGCGCGACCCGCGAAGCACCCGGTGCCGGTTTACTTCGCTCCCCACAAGCGCTAAGGTCGTTGCACCTGACAGCCGGGGACATCGCCATGTCGATTGACCGCCGTACCTTTCTGGGAGTCTCCGCCTCGCTGGCCGCGCTGCCAGCCGGCTTCACGCTCGGCAGTACCGCCAAGGCCGCAACCGTCGACGCGCCGATGCGCCGCAAGATTCCGGGCTCGACCGTGCAATTGCCCGTCATTGGCATGGGCACGGCCCGTACTTTCAACACCGGCAAGAGCAGCGAAGAACGCGCGCCCCTGACCGAAGTCATGTCCGTGCTGCTGCAACGCCTGCCAAGCGCCGTCGTCGATACCGCGCCGAGCTATGGCAGCGCCGAAGCGGTGACCGGCGACCTGCTACAAGCCGCCGACGCGCGGCGCCGCGTCTTCCTGGCCACCAAGATCTCAGCCAACGCAGCCAGTGCGCCAGCGCAGTTCGCCAGTTCGCTATCTGATCTGCATACGGATGCAGTCGATTTGCTGCAGGTGCACAACCTGATCGACTGGCGCGACAACCTGAAGCTGCTTCGGCAGTGGAAGGAACAGCGCAAGACGCGGTATATCGGCATCACCCACTATCGCGAAGACGCGCAGGATGCCGTCGCGCAGATCGTGCGGGCCGAGAGGCTCGACTTCGTCCAGATCAACTATTCACTGGGCGAACGTGGTGCCGAGCGCGTTTTGCTGCCGCTATGCCAGGAGCGCGGCGTGGCTGTGCTGATCAACCGCCCATTCCAGGACGGGCGCCTGTTTGCGGCCGTCAAGGGCAAGCCCGTGCCAGACTGGGCCGCCGAGGTTGACTGCGAGTCCTGGGGGCAACTCTTCCTGAAGTTCATCGTCAGTCATCCTGCCGTCACCGCCGCCATCCCGGCCACTTCCAATCCGCGCAATATGCTCGACAACGCTGGCGCCGCGTTCGGGCGGATGCCCGATACGCCCGAACGCGCCCGCATCGCAGCGGCGCTGGCCTGACTGCTGACCTGACTGCTGGCCTGACCGTCGGCCCTCGCCATGGACACTCCGGACCTGTCTCCCAATCCCGCCGGCCCCAGCGGACTGCTTGGCATTGATCGGAGCGAAACCCCGGCCGTGGTGGCGGCCTTCCTGTTCTTCTTCTGCCTGTTCGCGAGCTACTTCATGCTTCGGCCCGTGCGGGAGACGATGGGCATCGCTGGCGGCGTGCAGAATCTGCAGTGGCTGTTTACCGCGACGTTCGTGGTGATGCTCGTGGCCATTCCGTTCTACGGCGCATGTTGCAAGTGGCTGCCGCGCCGGCGCTTCGTGCCGTGGGTCTACGCATTCTTCATCGCCAACCTCGTGGCGTTCGCGCTGGTCACCCGCGCCCTGCCCGACAGCGTCTGGCTGGCCCGCGTGTTCTATGTCTGGATCTCGGTCTTCAACCTGTTTGTGGTATCGGTGGCGTGGAGCCTGATGGCCGATGTATTCCGGCCCGAACAGGCCAAGCGACTGTTCGCAATCATCGCGGCGGGTGCCAGCGCAGGCGGGCTCACCGGACCCGTGCTCGGCGGCTGGCTCGTGGGACACATCGGGTTGACTGGCCTGATGTTGCTGTCGGCCGCGTTGCTGGCCGCGACGCTGCCCGGGGTCGGCTACCTGTTCGCCTGGCGACGCAGGTATGGCGCGGGCGAGCCCGGCAGCGAGACGGCCTCGACGCCGGACCCCGCGCAACCGGTAGGCGGCGGACTTTGGGCGGGCCTGTCTCTGGTCCTCCGTTCCCGGTACCTCATCGGTATCAGCCTGTTCGTGATCCTGCTGGCCACATCGAGCACGTTCCTCTACTTCGAACAGGCACGACTGGTGGCGGCCACCTTCCACTCGCGCGCGCAGCAGACACAGGTATTCAGCGCGCTCGACGCCACCGTGCAGGCGCTGACGATCCTCGTGCAGATCTTCTTTTCAGGACGCGTGGCGCGGCGCTACGGCGTGACCGCCCTGCTGACCGCCGTGCCGCTGGCCGTGACCGGCGGCTTCCTGCTACTGGCGATGTGGCCCACGTTCGGCGTGCTGGCGGCCGCCATGATCGTGCGGCGCGTCGGGGAGTACGCGATGCTGCGCCCCGGCCGGGAGATGCTCTTTACGGTGGTCGACCCGGAAACGAAGTACAAGGCCAAGAATGTCATCGATACCGCGATCTATCGTGCCGGCGATGCCGTCAGCGCCTGGGTGAAAACGGCGATCGACGCCTTGTCCGGGCACCCCGCAGCCGTGGCGCTGGCGGGCGCGGTACTTGCCATCGTGTGGGGCTGGCTGGGCTGGTGGCTTGGCCGCCAGCACGAAGGTCAACTGACGGAACTGACGGTCGAGAAATCCTCACCGGCAGTCCTCGCCCGGGGCCAGACCGGCAGCCGATAATCGCCCGCCGGTCTGGCTCGTGTGCGCGGTTCGGCTTATAGTCGTGGCCTTGGTATTGGCCTGTCACGCGGACACGTGCCGCCTCAATTCATTCGCTCGGGAGTTGCTTCATGAAAACCAAAGCCGCCATCGCCTGGAAAGCCGGTGCACCACTCACCATCGAAGAGGTGAACCTCGACGGTCCGCGCGCGGGCGAAGTCCTCGTGGAGATCAAGGCCACCGGCATCTGCCATACGGACTACTACACGCTGTCCGGCGCGGACCCCGAAGGCATTTTCCCCGCCATCCTGGGTCATGAAGGCGCGGGCATCGTCACCGACGTCGGTCCGGGCGTCACGTCGCTCAAGCCGGGCGATCACGTGATTCCGCTCTACACGCCGGAATGCCGTCAGTGCAAGTTCTGCCTGTCGCGCAAGACCAACCTGTGCCAGGCCATCCGCGCCACGCAGGGCAAGGGCCTGATGCCGGATGGCACCTCGCGCTTCTCGATCGATGGCAAGCCGATCTTCCACTACATGGGCACGTCGACGTTCGCGAACCATATCGTGGTGCCGGAGATCGCGCTTGCCAAGATCCGCCCCGACGCACCGTTCGACAAGGTCTGCTACATCGGATGCGGCGTGACCACGGGCGTGGGCGCGGTGATCTTCACGGCCAAGGTGGAAGCCGGCGCGAACGTGGTGGTGTTCGGCCTGGGCGGCATCGGCCTGAACGTGATCCAGGGCGCAAAGATGGTGGGCGCCGACAAGATCATCGGCGTGGACCTCAATCCCGCCCGCGAGGCAATGGCGCGCAAGTTTGGCATGACCCACTTCGTGAATCCGAAGGATGTCGACAACGTGGTGGACCACATCGTCCAGCTGACCGACGGCGGCGCCGACTACTCGTTCGAGTGCATTGGCAACACGCAGGTCATGCGTCAGGCGCTGGAGTGCTGCCACAAGGGCTGGGGCAAGTCGATCATCATCGGCGTGGCCGAAGCGGGCGCTGAAATCTCCACCCGTCCGTTCCAGCTCGTCACGGGCCGCGAATGGAAGGGCTCGGCCTTCGGCGGCGCGCGCGGGCGCACCGATGTGCCCAAGATCGTCGACTGGTACATGGACGGCAAGCTCAACATCGACGACCTGATCACGCATACGCTGCCGCTCGACCGCATCAACGAAGGCTTCGACCTGATGAAGCGCGGCGAGTCGATCCGCTCGGTGGTCCTGTACTGAGGTCGCGATCCATGGAACTGCTGTCAGAACACGGCTGCCACGGCGGCGTCCAGCGCTTCTACCAGCACCAGTCGGTGGCCATCGGGCTGCCGATGCGGTTCTCGGTCTATCTCCCGCCGCAGGCGCTGCAACCTGGCGCGAAACCGCTGCCAGCGCTGTTCTATCTGGCCGGCCTGACCTGCACCGAGGAAACCTTCGCGATCAAGGCCGACGCGCAGCGCTTTGCCGCCGAGCACGGCCTGATCCTGGTCGGCCCGGACACGAGTCCGCGCGGCGCGCGCGTGCCCGGCGAGGCCGATGCGTGGGACTTCGGCGTGGGCGCCGGCTTCTACGTGGATGCGGTCGAAACGCCATGGCGCATGCACTGGCGCATGGAGAGCTACGTTGCGGATGAGCTGTTCCATCTGGTGACCCGCGAGCTTCCCGCCGATGCGGCACGGGTAGGGATCTTTGGGCATTCCATGGGCGGACATGGCGCGCTGGTGCTGGCCCAGCGCTACCCGCAGCGGTTCCGTTCGGTATCGGCGTTTGCGCCAATCGCCGCGCCGTCGGACTGCCCGTGGGGCGTGAAGGCATTCACCGGCTACCTTGGCGAAGATCGCAGCCGCTGGGCCCAGCACGATGCCAGCGCCCTGATGCGCGCGCAGTCGTCGGCACCCTTCCCGGCCGGCATCCTGATCGACCAGGGGCTCGCCGACAAATTCCTGGCCGAGCAACTGCATCCAGAAGTGTTCGAGGCCGCCTGCGAAAAGGCCGGGCAGCCGCTGACACTACGTCGGCACGACGGGTACGACCACGGGTACTACTTCATCTCGACGTTCATTGCCGACCACGTGCGGCATCACGCAGAGCGGCTTTAAGCACTCACCTCCCGCCATGACTTCCTACCGCCCCCACCCCATCGTCATGCTGTCTGCCCGACAGCTTTCCGAGGCCATTCACAAGAAGGAGGTGTCGAGCCGGGAAGTCATGACGGCCTATCTGGCGCATATCGCCCGAGTCAACCCGGGCAGCAACGCCATCGTCGCCATGCAGGACGAGGAAGCGCTGATGCGCGAGGCATCGGCGGCCGACGAAGCACTGGCGGCGGGCAAGTCTTCCGGCTGGATGCATGGCTTCCCGCAGGCGCCGAAGGATCTGGCGATGACGCGCGGCATTCGCACAACGTACGGATCGCCGATCTTTCGCGACAATATCCCCGCCAGTGATTCGGTCATCGTGGAGCGTATGCGACGTGCCGGCTCGATCCTGATCGGCAAGACCAACACGCCTGAGTTCGGGCTGGGGTCGCACACGTTCAACCCCGTCTATGGCGCCACGCTGAATCCCTACGATCCCACGCGGTCGGCTGGCGGCTCCAGTGGTGGTGCAGCCGCCGCGCTGGCGCTGCGTATGCTACCGGTTGCCGACGGCAGCGACTTTGGCGGATCGCTGCGCAATCCCGCTGCGTTCTGCAATGTCTATGGGTTCCGGCCTTCAGCGGGACGCGTGCCTTACGGCCCGACGCCGGAGTTGTTTCTGCCCCAACTGGGCAGCGAAGGGCCGATGGCACGCAATGTCGAGGATCTCGCGCTGCTGCTGGCCACGCAATCCGGCCCCGACGCGCGCACGCCGCAGGCGCTGCCACACGATCCGATGCTGGCTTCGCTGACACCGGCAAACGTCGCGGACATACTGAAAACGGATCTCACCGGCAAGCGTGTTGCATGGCTGGGCGACTGGGGTGGTTACCTGCCGATGGAAGACGGCATCCTGTCGCTCTGCGAGCAGGCGCTGCGTTTCTTCCCGGATTTCGGCGTGGACGTCGAGGCCATCAAAGCACCCTACCCGCCCGAGAAAATCTGGCAAACCTGGCTCGTCTATCGCCACTTCCTGACCGGCAATTCGCGTCTGGGGCTGTACACCAATCCGTCCACGCGTGCGCAGCTCAAGTCCGAGGCGATCTGGGAAATCGAAGGCTCGCTGGACCTCAAGGCCAGCGATCTGTACGCCGCCAGCACCGATCGCAGTGCGTGGTACCAGGCGCTGCAACGGACGTTCACCCAGTTCGACTACATCGCCGTGCCCACCGCACAGGTGTTTCCGTTCGACGTCACGCAACACTGGCCGAAGCAAATCGCCGACAGGCAGATGGACACGTACCATCGCTGGATGGAAGTGGTGGTCGCATGGACGCTATCGGGATGCCCGGTGATCAGCGTGCCGGTGGGATTCAGCGCGGACGGATTGCCAATGGGGATGCAACTGATCGGCAGGCCGCGCGACGATCTGGGTGTGCTGCAACTGGCAGCGGCCTATGAGAAGGTGCGCGACTGGGTCAATGATCGCCTGCCGCCGGCTATCGAAGGCTGAGGGTCCTGCTCCCCTCTCACGTCGTGCAGGGAGGGGAGAAAGCAATACAGTACTTCAGGCCACCCGCCGCAACTGCCTCGCTGCATTGGCAAACAACGGCGCGGCACGTTCGACCGCGAGGGTGATCCTGTCGGCCAGCGACTTGCTGCCCACCTGATACCCATCGAAATCCGCCGTGGACGCGTACACACCGATTGGCAACGTCAGCGCCTGCAGGAAGCTGAACAGCGGACGCAGTTGGTGCTCGAGCACCAGTGCATGACGGTCACTGCCACCGGTGGCTGCCAGCAGTACCGGCTTGCCTGCCAGCGCATCCATGCCCACCAGGTCAAACAGATGCTTGAAGTGGCCGGGGAACGAGCCGCGATACACCGGCGCCGCGGCAATCACGAGATCAGCCGATTCGATCGCGGCCAGTTGTGCCTCGATGTCGGGCGGCAGTTCGTCGCGGGTCAGCGACGCGCCGAGCGGTCGGGCGATCTCGCTGAGGTCGACAATCTGCGTATCCAGCACGAGCCGTTGATCCAGTTCGGCCAGCAGTGCCTGCACCAGTACCAGGGTGCGGGACGGTTGATGAGCACTGCCATTGACGGCAACGACTTTGAGCGGGGTTGACACGGTAAGTCTCCGGGGCGGGAATCGGTCCCCTACCTTAGCGCCCCGTCCGTGCGGTGCGAACGAAGCAATTCGACTATGGATAGATGCAAAAACGGCGACCATTGGCCGCCGTTCCGCATCAAGCCAAGGTAATGGGACCTTGCTGCTTGGAAGCTGCTTCAAATGAAGCGAAGCGGTTCTGGCTAGGGTGAAGCAGGGGTTTCGGCTCGCATGCGAGCCGCCTGCGGAACGGCATGTGCCTGCAAGCACATGCGCGCCCTGCAAGGGCGGGGCCGCAGACAGTACAAGTAGTACGGCAAGGCCCCGCAACGACGCCAGAATCTTTTTGAAGCGGCTTCTTAGAAGGACGGCACCATGGCGCCCTTGTACTGGGCCTTCATGAACTGGCGTACTTCTTCCGACTGATAGGCGGCCACGAGCTTCTTCACCCACGGCTTGTCCTTGTCCTGCGTGCGCACGACGATGATGTTGGCGTAGGGGCTGTGGATGTCTTCCAGCGCGATCGCGTCCTTCGTCGGCTGCAGGCCGGCGGCCAGTGCGTAGTTGGTATTGATCACGGCGGCGGCCACGTCAGGCAGCGCGCGGGCAAGCTGGGCAGCGTCGAGTTCCACGATTTTCAGTTTCTTCGGGTTCTCGGCCACGTCGAGCGGCGTGGCGTTGACGCCATTCGTGCCCACACCCGGCTTGAGCTTGATCGCGCCCTGGGCGGCCAGCAGCAGCAATGCGCGGTTCTCGTTCGACGGGTCGTTCGGCACGGCCACCTTGGCGCCCTGCGGCAGATCCTTCGACGATTTCAGGTTCTTCGAATAGATGCCCAGCGGCGAGATATAGGTGTAGCCGACGCTGGTCATCTTGTAGCCACGCTGCTTGATCTGGCTGTCCAGATACGGCTGGTGCTGGAAGCTGTTGGCGTCGAGGTCGCCCGCGTCGAGCGCGGCGTTCGGCTGCACGTAGTCGTTGAATTCGACCACCTTCACGTTCAGGCCGTTCTTCTTGGCCACCTTCTGTACCACTTGCCAGACTTCGGCGTCGGGGCCACTGACGGTGCCCACGCGGATCGTCTGTTCCTGAGCCGCCGCGTTGCCTGCGGCTACGATACCCAGCGCCACGGTTGCGGCAGCCAGGGTCTTTGAAATCGAGAGCATTTTCATAGGTCTTGTTTTCCTGGGAATCGAGGAGCCGCCAAGAGCAGATGTCATGGCGGTCGGGCCTCGCCGGGTAAGCGGCGCTATCAAACTGAAGCGAAGCGGCTCTGGCTTGGCGCCTGGCCGCAGCCAGAGCAAATCGTGCGGCGAAGCCGCGCAACGACGCCGGAATCAGTTCGATAGTGCAGCCAAGGCGTGGCCGAGGCCGAAGCTTACCTTATTGTTCCTCAGCGCTCCTCAGTGCTCCTCGGTGTGTTCCGTGGCCTGTCCGGGCTCCTTGCCCACCGGATGGCTGGCAATGGCCGGCGCATTCTGCCATCCACCACCAAGCGCCAGGAACAGGTTGATCTGATCCATCGCAACCTGCGCATCGGATGCGGCCAGCGCGGCATCGGTATTGGCCAGCGTGCGGTCGGCATCCAGGCTCTGCAGATACGGCGATCGGCCTGCCTGCCACAGCAGCCGGTTCTGGCGAGCTGCCTCATTGGCCTTGTCGCGCGCCGAGCGCAGCGACGCGTTCCGGTCCAGTTCGTGTGTATAGGCCGACAGCGCCGTCTGCGTCTCGCGCAGCGCCTTCAGCACCACACCGTCGAAATGAGCCAGCGCCCCTTCGGCCCCGTACTCCATGTTGTGGATGCGCGCGCGCGTGCCGCTGGTCGGGATCGTCCACGAAATCGCGGGGCCCCAGCCCCAGTGCGCGGTCGGCGCCTGACCAAGGTGGTCGAGAATACCGGTGAAACCGGCCGATGCACCGATGCGAATCTGCGGGAACAGGTCCGCGGTAGCCACGCCGATCTTGGCCGTTGCCGATGCCAGCTCGCGCTCGGCCTGGCGAACGTCCGGTCGGCGCTTGAGCAACGCCATGCCATCGCCAACGGGCAGCGCCTGCTTCAACGCCGGTACGTGCTCGCACGCCACGCTGCTGACATCGAGCGCAGTCGGCGGCTTGCCCAGCATTACCGCCAGGCGGTATGCCGCGCCTTCCTGCTCCGCACGATACTTCGGCAGTGCCGAACGCAGGGTGTCGGCTTGCGCCTCGGCGCGCAGCAGATCGGTCGGCTGACCTCGGCCAGCATCGACCAGTTTCTGCGCCAGCTTCACGCCGCGTTCCTGCAGGTCGAGCTGATGCGCGGCCACATGTAGTTCGTGCGTGGCTGTGCATCCTTGCACATACGCACGCACGGTCTCCGCCACCACGCCCACGCGGGCTTGGTCCAGCGCCGCATGGCTGGCCTGCGCCGATGCCAAGGCGGCTTCGTCGGCACGCTTGAGCTTGCCCCAGAAGTCAATCAGGTACGAAACATTGAGACCAATGTCGCCGAAGTTCATCACCGGAATCTTCTCTTCGTGCAGCAGCGGTTCGCCAGCGATCTGGCCACGCTCCGCACTGGCTCGGAACTTCGTTTCCGGCAGATTCTCGGCTTCCACCTCGTGATACACGGCGATCGAGCGCTTCAGATTGGCGGCGGCTACGCGCAGGTCGGTGTTGGCCACCAGTGCCTGCTGCACCAGCTCGTCGATGCGAGGATCGTCGTACAGACGCCACCAGTCGTTCGGGACGTCGCCGATCGACACCGCATCGCTGTCGGTGCCGGCAAACGGTCCATTGGCGGCCGATGACTTCACGACCGCATCGTCGGGCACCTTGTGATCAGGGCCGACGGTCATGCAAGCGGCCAGCGCAAGCGGCAACATCGCCGCCAGCGAGGCACGGGCAAAGCGTTTCACTGCACTGCTCCGGTTGAGGGCGCGCGCTTGCCGGCCAGCGCAACCTTGTCCTGCGAGGCACTACGGCCGGCCGCCGGCGCGGTCGGCTTGTCTTCCGTTTCCCCGATGTTCTTCTCGTCATCGGCCTTCACCGACACGGTGGCCGTGCGGCCGGCCACCAGGCGCACATCCTCGGGCATCTGGTCGAACTGGATGCGCACCGGCACGCGCTGCGCCAGACGCACCCAGTTGAACGTCGGGTTCACGTTCGGCAGCAGGTTCGAACCATTGGTGCGATCACGGTCTTCGATACCGGCTGCGATGCTCTGCACATGGCCGTGCAGCACGCGCTTCTCGCCCATGACGCGGATATCGACGGGGCTGCCGATATGGATACCCTTCAGCTTGGTTTCCTCGAAGTAGCCTTCCACATGGAACGAGTTCGAATCGACCATCGACAGCACCGGCTTGCCGGTCACGACGTAATCCCCGAGACGCGGCAGGCGGTCGTTGACGTAGCCTTCCACCGGGCTCACCACGTGGGTGCGCTCCAGATTCAGCTTCGCCACGCCGATCGCGGCCTCGGCCTGTGCCAGCTGGGCCTCGCCCTGCTGCACCTTGGCCAGCCCCTCTTCGACGATTTCCTTCGAGACCACCTCGGAAAGCGTCTGGCTGCGCTTCGCCTCGCGGCGTGCCTGGGCCAGATTGGCGCGCACCGCCGCCGCCGTGGCTTCCGCCTGACGCAGCGCCAGCGCATAGCGTTCGTGGTCGATCTCGAACAGGACGTCGCCGGCCTTCACATGCTGGTTGTCCTTGACCGCGATCCGCGTGACCAGCCCGGAGACATCAGGCGCCACCTGCACCACCTCGGCGCGGATGTGGCCGTCGCGCGTCCACGGCGCCACGGTGTAGTAGTCCCACAGGTGTTTGACGACGACCGCGCCAACGGCGGTGACGGCCAGCGTCAGCACGACTGGCCCGAGCGAGGAGAGTCTCAGTTTCATGATTGCAGCGAGGGCACCAACGCAACCACCCCACCGAGGACGATCGCATACAGCGCCAGATTGAAGAGGGAACGGTGCCATACGAGCTTGTAAAAGCCGACACGCGTCAGCACCGCCCGCGCGGCGCTCGTAATGACGAAGGCGGCAAGCATCCACACCAGCAAGCTGGGGATGTACACGCCATAGATACTGATTTCACCGGGCATCATGCATTTCCGGAAACGGTTGCCGGCACCAGGACCGGCGGATACAGGGCAACCTGAAGGTCCACGAGAGCCGCCAGCGCGATACGCGAACGCACCTTCTGCTGAGCCTTGCCCAGCCGCGTCAGCAATGCCGGCGGCGGCGCATCGATGGCACCATTCAAACGTGACTGGTAATAGCCGGACACGCTGCGCAGCACGCGATTCACGGCATGTTGCTCATCGGCTTCCAGCCCGGCCATCTCGCGTTGCAGCGCCAGCGTGCAGAGTTCCACACGCACTTCGCTGAAGCCATCGGCAGACACTTCGCTTTCGCTGGCAGCCAGCCGGGGAACGAGTTGCGCCAGACGATCGAGCATCCGCGCGCGCAGCGTCGAATGAGACTCCGGACGCGTACTCACGGCGTTTTCGGCGATGTCGCTCCAGCCGGAGCGCACCAGCCGGCGTGTTGCGGCTCGCGTGCCGAAAGGCCGCACCGCGAGCGTCCAGACCAGGGCGAACGCAATCCCGGCGATACCTGCCAGGTTGCTGTTGAAGAAACTCTGGAAATTCGCGCTGTAGGCGCCCGAGATACCGATGTCGTTTGCCGTGACCACGGCCAGCGGCATGCCGATCATCGCCAGGCGCGGCTGCGCCACCAGCAGGCCAATGATCAGGTACGGCACCGCGAACATCAGCACCAGCATCTCGAAGTCGTGCGCGACCGGCAGGACCGCGAACAGCATCACCATCGAGATCAGCAGGCAGACCACGTTCCAGTTGAAGAACGACTGGATCATCGGCGCGGGCTCGTCGAGCGCGGCGAAGAAACAGCACGAGATTGCGCCAAGCGCCACAGCACCGGCGCCATCGGCCCAGCCTGTCTGAATCCAGATCATGCCCATCGCGAAGATGGCCAGCGCCACCGTCACGGTCGAGAACAGCAGCATGCCGTGGTCGTAGTGGCGGGCGCGGCCGACATCCCAGCGCAGGAATTCTGGCAGCCATTCGCCTTCGATGTGCTTTTCACCAAGGCGCCGACACAGCGAGACGCAGTCGTGCCACAAGGCCGCCATCTGTTGCAGACGGTCTTCGGCCGCTGCGACCAAGGCGGCGTCCCAGCCCGCCTGAACGGGCGTGGACGTCAGTTCGGGACGCTCCCCTTCCGCGGCGCCAGCCTGAATCCAGGCCTTCACCGCCCGCATCTGCGCGGCCAGGGGTTCCGGCACGCCGCCGGAAGACTGCAACGATTCGACGACGGTCGCCAGCGACGACATCACGGGCAGCAGCATCGTCATGCGGCCACGCAGTTCACGTGCGGCACGCACGCGCTGGGCGCTTTCGGCGTCGTAGCTCAGTTGGCTGATGAGTTGGTCCAGCGCCAGGATATCGGCGGCCAGACGATGGCGACTATGGTGGCGCGACACCTGCTTGCCGGGGCTTGCCGACAACATGTCGCTCGCCCACAGCGTGGCATCGGCCATCCATTGGCGAGACTTGTCGCGCAGCACATTGGCTACGCTAGCCGGAAACACGACCGCGCCAACCACGCTGGCGCACAGGATGCCCAGGCAGATTTCCTCGGACCGCGCGACGGCAAGATCGAAGATACCGGCAGGATTGTCGACCGAAGGCAGCGCGACGAGCGGCAGCGTATAGGCCGCCAACATGAAGACATAGCTGCGCGGCGTGCGATGCAGCAGCGCCACGTACAAGAGACAGGCGGTCCAGATCGCCACAGCGCCCATCAGCAGAGGCGGCGCGTTGACCAGTGGCGGGACCATCAGAATGCCAGCGGCGGCGCCCAGCAGCGTGCCCAGCACTCGATACAGCGCCTTGGAACGCGTGGCGCCGGTCAGCGGATGCGCCACGATATAGACAGAGCCCATCGCCCAGTAGGGGCGCGGCAGGCCGAGATACATCGCAATCCACAATGCCAGCATCGCTGCGACGAAGGCCTTGATGGAAAAGACCCAATCTCTCGCGGACGGCCAACTACCCATGTTGCTCAGGACTCCTGCTTGCCCGATGTAGATGCGGCCGCGCGCGCCAGAGCGTCGAACACGCGCAACGTGGCCGCCATGTCCGATTCGCTGATATCGGCGAACACCTCGGTCCGCAATTGTTTCAGCGCCACCTCGATCAACTCCGCCATGCGCTCGCCCTCTTCCGTCAGGGACAGCACATTGGCCCGGCGATCACTCGAATCCACCTCGCGACGCACCAGCCCAGCGGCGCTGAGCTGGTCGACCAGACGCACCAGCGTCGCGCCTTCCACGCCCACGTAGTCGGCCAGGGTCACCTGGCGCACACCACCGCCCAGGCGGCGAATGAACAGCAGCGGCGCGGCGGCCGCGGCGGAAATCCCGTGCGCGGTCACTGCGGCCTGGCTGATCTGCCGCCACTGGCGCCCGGCCAGCATCAACTGGCCGGTGAAGGCGAAAAGAAGGGCATCGATCTTTGGCATGGGCAGAATGATAGATGTGAATCTATTAGGATGCAAATGATTTCTTTGCGAACTAGTTCATGTGCTTTATGAGGAATCCCATGCCGCGCGGAAATGTAGAGATGGGACGCAATCGTCGCCTCGGCACCGCTGCAATCGCCTCAGGAATATCTGAAACCATCCACCAGCAGCAACCTTACGGGCACTTCCGCAGATCGGCGATATCCGCCTCAACTTCATGGAAATACAGTCCCTCAATCAGGCCGGCATGGCCTGCCCACGAGGACCGTCGATGACAATCACCATGGCGACCGCCCGGCGCCGAGCAAGGTTCACGCTGGCGACGCTGCTCGCAGCGCTGATCGGGATTGGGCTGATAGCACTGATGGCGCTGATGGCAACCCACCTCACCGCAGAGGCAGAACCCTCCCAGGAAGTGGCGCTGCGTTACAACCTGCAGGCAATGCGAGAGGCGATCGCCCGATTCCACATAGACCATGGCCACTATCCGCAGTCCCTCGACATCCTCGTGCAACGCGCCTATTTGCACAGGATTCCGCGGGACCCAATCACCCATACTGCGGACAACTGGGAAATCGTACCGCCACCAATCGACCCACAATCACCATCGATGCTGGAAGACCGCGCGATTGCGGGCGTGTTCGATGTCCGCAGCGGAGCGCTCGGCGTAACGCATGAAGGCACACCGTATCGCGAGCTTTAGGCTCTTCAAACTCCGCGAGGACCCGTCCCATCCAGAGATCGCAAGCAGCACCGGGCAACCGGGCTGGACTTTCCCCGGGCAATATGGCATAAGACCCATTGCCCCATAACGCCTGACGCCGGCTGACTACCAGTCGAGCGCCCCCGATTAGAAAGCCAATGCCCCGCTTCCAGCGCCTCGCCGCAGTTTCCCGCCGTGCTCCGCATGGCAGGACTGCGTGCGCCCGCGGAATGCAGGCTGGCATTGCCGCCACACACCTGACCGCCCCGGTCCCGCGCGCCGTGCTTTTCCTGGCCGTGCGGGCAACTCGGGACACCGGCATCCGGACCTGAGCTTTCCCGCACGGCACTTTGCATTTGGACGCCATCCCTGGCGCTGCAATTCATTGTGCATCCTGGAGAAAGCCATGACCCCCATCTACCAAAAGACCATCTGCGCCATCGTGGCCGTCGCCGCGCTCTACGTCCTGATCAATAGCTGACGGAAGAGGCGCCTCATGACACTCACGCTTGCAATGCCCTCCTGGGGGCAGGTACTGGCACGCATACTCGAGCTGCGCATCGACGTCAGTCTGTCGCCCGGCGAAGTGGAGCGCGAACTCGACACGCTGCACGACCGCATCCGCCAGCCCGGTGACAAGCTGCACGATATGCCTGTGGTGCCAACCGCTCTGCCGGGCTTGCGCCTGCGTTATCGCGAAGCCGATGGCGAGTATTACGTGTATGTCGAAGACACGCGATATGGACGCATCGCCGGCTATACGGTGTTCAATCGTCTGATCGAGGTCAGCCGACGCACGGACCGAGTGGTACGCGCGCCCCACACGAAGCTCGGTCCGGCCTATCAGCGCTGCGGCCTGGCCACGTCCATCTACGGCTGGGCGCTGGACGGCGGTCTTTGCCTGATCAGCGGCGCGCGGCAGTCTGCCGGCGCCAATGCCTTGTGGGGGACGCTGGCCAGGCGTCACACCCGCGGCTACGTGGATCTACGCGACAAGTCGATGACCTATCTCGGCGAGTCCGTCAGCGAGACCGTGCAAGCCGATCTGCACACTCGCATGATCCTGCTGGGTCAGGGCTGGACACTCTCATCGTTCGCCGACGCCACCGGTATGCATTGATCCCTGCGACGGCGGCTTCAGACCGCCGTCGCTACCGGAGCTACCGGAGCCGGCTCGACGGCGAGGCTCTTGCGCAGATTGTCGAGCATATCGTCGACCATCTCCTGCAGGCCGAACCGTGGCTGCCAGCCCCAGTCCGCACGCGCCGCGCTGTCGTCGATCGAATCAGGCCAGCCCTGTGCAATCGCCTGACGGTAGTCTGGCGCGTAGCGGACTTCAAATTCAGGCACGCGTAGCCGGATCGCCGCCGCAATCTCGGCCGGTGTGAAACTCACGGCGGCCAGGTTGTAGCTGCCACGTTCGCGCACCTGTTCGCGCGGGGCCTCCATCAGTTCCAGCGTGGCCCGGATGGCATCAGGCATGTACATCATCGGTAGCCGCTCGTCTTCCTCCAGGAAGCAGGTGTAGGGCTCGCCGCGCACCGCATGGTGGAAGATGTCGACGGCATAGTCGGTCGTGCCGCCGCCCGGCGGGGTCTTGTGCGAGATCAGCCCGGGATAGCGCACGCTGCGAACGTCGACGCCATGGTTCTCGAAGTACCAGCGACACCAGCCCTCGCCGGCCTGTTTCGAGATGCCGTACACGGTGGTCGGCTCCATGACCGTCTTTTGCGGCGTGTCGATGCTCGGCGTGGTGGGCCCAAACGCGGCAATCGAACTGGGCCAGAACACCCGCTCGATGCCATGATGCCGCGCGGCTTCCAGCACGTTCAGCAGACCTGTCATATTCAGGTTCCAGGCCCATTGGGGCGCCTTCTCCCCCGTCGCCGACAGCGCGGCCGCCAGCAGATAGATCTGCGTGATGCCGTGCCGCTCGATCACAGTCGTCAGTTCACCGCGATCCGTCACGTTAAGCATCTCGTGCGCGATATGGACGTGGCGGCCGGTCGGCACCACGTCCGACGTCACCACCTGCTCACGCCCATGACGTTCCGCCAATGCCAGAGCCAGCTCCGATCCAAGTTGCCCGTTTGCGCCGATGATCAGGATTTTCGGCACGGCTGTTGCGGTGGCTGCTGTCATGGAATCAGCCCCAATTCACGGCCCGCCTGGCCGAAGGCATCGAGAGCGGACTGCAGCGTCACCGCATCGTGCACGGCGCTCATTTGCACGCGGATACGCGCCTGCCCCTTCGGGACCACGGGATAGAAGAAACCAACGACGTACACACCGAGTTCCAGCAGTCTGTCAGCCAGCTTCTGCGCCTTTTCGGCGTCATAGACCATAATCGGCACGATCGGATGATCGCCGGGCTTGATGTCGAAGCCAAGCTTCGCGATGCCCTCGCGGAAGAACCGCGTGTTCTGCTCCAGCCGGTCCCGCAGCTCGGTACTGCCTTCCAGGATATCGAGCACGGCAATGCTGCCGCCAACAATGGCCGGCGCCACGGTGTTCGAAAAAAGATAAGGTCGGGAACGCTGGCGCAAGAGCTCGACGACTTCCTTGCGCCCGGAAGTAAAGCCGCCCGACGCGCCACCGAGCGCCTTGCCCAGCGTGCCCGTGATGATGTCGATCTTGCCGAACACCCCACGCGCCTCATGCGTGCCTCGCCCGCGTGCGCCCATGAAGCCCGTGGCGTGGCATTCGTCAATGCCGAGCAGCGCGCCATGCTCGTCGCAAATCTTCCGGATCTCGTCCAGCCGCGCAACGGTGCCGTCCATCGAGAACACGCCATCGCTAAAGACAAGCTTGAAGCGTGCGCCATCCGCATCGGCCTGCCGCAATTGGGCGCGCAGGTCGTCCAGATCGTTGTGCCGATAGCGAAGGCGCCGTGCCTTGGACAGGCGGATGCCGTCGATGATCGACGCGTGGTTCAGTTCATCGCTGATCACGGCGTCTTCGGGGCCGAGGATGGTCTCGAACAGCCCCCCGTTCGCATCGAAGGCCGAGCCATAGAGGATGGTGTCCTCGGTGCCCAGGAACCGGGCCAGACGCCCTTCCAGCTCCTTGTGCAGATCCTGCGTGCCGCAGATAAAGCGTACCGACGACAGTCCGTAGCCATGCGTGCGCAGCGCCTCGTGCGCGGCTTCGATAACCTTGGGGTGCGACGACAGCCCAAGGTAGTTGTTGGCGCACAGGTTGATCACCTCGCGACCGTCCGCTGTGCGGATCCTGGCGCCCTGCGGCGTGGCGATGACGCGCTCGCGCTTGTACAGGCCCGCGGCGCGGATCGAATCCAGCTCCGCGCGGATGGATGCATAAAAGGCCTCGGCACTCGACATAGCCAGACTCCCGGTGGTAGTGTCTCGGAACGCTCAATTCGATAAATCGAACGTGTTCTGTATAACGAACGTGTCGTGCACTATAACGAACAGATGACGATGTCGCAACCCTCCCCCGCCAAAACGCCGATGACGGCCGAGGGGCCGCCAGCCGTAGGCAGCGCGCTGCAGGCGCTTCGGCAGAGCCAGCAACTGTCCCTGGACGAGCTGTCGCGCCGCGCCGGTGTCTCCAAGTCTATGCTTTCGCAGATCGAACGAAACCTGGCGAACCCGACCGTGGCGGTGCTGTGGCGGCTGGCCAACGCACTCGGCGTCAGCCTGACGGACTTCCTGGCACAAGGGACTGCTGCGCCACAGGCGCCCGCCATCACAGTGGTGCCACCCCATGCCACACCGGCGCTCAAGAGCCCCGATACCCGCTGCGAACTGCGCATCCTCGGTCCGATCGACATGGCGGGGCGCTTCGAATGGTATGAGCTGTCGATCCAGCCGGGCGGCGTGCTGGCGTCGGAGCCACATGAAGCAGGCACGCAGGAGCATCTGTCGGTGCTGACCGGGTCGATGACCGTCCGGTCAGGTGGCGACGAGAAGAAGCTGAAGCACGGCGATACCGCACGCTACGGCGCGGATGTGGCGCATGCCATCGGCAATCCGGGTAAAAGCGTGGCAACGGCCTTGCTGGTCGTGGTCCACCCGGGGACCTGATCCGGACATCGCGCTCGCCGCGTATGTCCCTGCGCCGGCTGAGGTTTTTTGATCGGCCGTATGATCATCCGCATGCGACGGATACGCGCCTGATGGGCACTCAACAAGCGCGTATCACATGAGTACCCGCTGAAACGTTTTGACATGTATCTGTCGTGTATCGGCCGGAACCCGTAGCGGGCGGTCCCGTCCAACCCCTTGACTGTCGACCGGCCATCACGATGCGATGCAGCGTGAACGGTTCGTGAAGATGGCTCAACATCCCGCCGAGGGCGTGCACTACAGATGCGTCCCCGAGTCCCCAGCAACCGCTCCCCTCTCGCCAAGGAGATGACTGTGCTGAGTCCACATGAGTTGGCCACGCTGATGCTGATCGGCAATGGCCCCCACACCCGCGACGACACCGCCGCGACCCACGCACGGGAAATCGATCCCGTGGATCTTGACGCCCTGATCACCCAACGGCTCGTCGTGCTGGAGTCCATCCAGGACGATAGCGGGCAGATGGCCTGCCCGCAAATCACCGCGCACGGCATGTCGATGCTCAAAGCCGTAGGACGTCTGAACTAACGCTTCAACCGCAGCCCCCGGGTACCTGGGCCGGCATCATCGCACCGACGCTGCTGCCGGCACCTTGTATCCATCCGTCAACGTGTTCAGGAACGCGATCACGTCGCGCATTTCCCCTTCAGTCATCAAGGGCTTGTCGCCAGGCTTGCCGCCGAACGGGGCTTCCATGTTGACGTTGGCCTGATACGGCTCGGGCAGGTCATCGAACTTCCACACCTTGCCGTCCTTGCCGCGCGGGTACCACTTCTGCGGCTTCACATCGCGTTCGGCGTAGAAGTGCAGCACTTCGTCCAGAGAGTGGAAGACGCCATTGTGAAAAAACGCATGACGCAGTGCAACGTTCCGCAGTGACGGCGTCCGGAACAGGCCGCAGTAGTCGGCACGATCCTTGAGATCGGTGCGATCCGGGCCGCAGAGCCCCAAATCGTGGAATTCTGGATCGGCGTTGCCTGCAAGCTTGCGATTGCGTGGCGCACCCACGGCGATGAATCCGAAATCCGAGAAAGCCGGGAATGCGCCCTCGCGAATATCGCCCGGATGGCACGCGGCGCAGTTGCCCTTGTTCGGATCGTTGAAGACGCGCAGGCCGCGTGCCTCCTGGGGAGTCAGCTTTGCCTGCCCGCGCAGCACGGCGTCGTACTTGCTGGTATAGGGATAGAACTCCGACGGCGTCTCCTGGAATACCTCCAGGGCCATCAGCACTGCATTGAACGCGGTATCGTCGTCATCCAGCACATCCTGCCCCAGCACCTTGCGGAAGGTTTCCCCATGGGGCCCCTTCCGGATCTTCTCGACCACCACGCGCGGCTCGCCATTGGCCATCTCGTGCGGCGACAGCAACGGGATGCGCGCCTGCTCGTGTGCGGAATTCGCGCGACCATCCCAGTTGTGCCCACCGGTCGGACCCTGATCCTCGGCGTCGTTGCCGTCGTTCTCGTGATAGTGGTCGGTATAGGCCGGCACGTTCTGCACGTACCGCAGCGACGGCGCGGCACGCACGCCCGTGCGGCTCATATCGACGCCGCCGAGCTGCACGGACAGATCATTCGGCGGCCCGTAGGCGTGATCGGGGCTATGGCAACTCGCGCACGACTGCTTGCCTGACGCCGAGAGCGCCGGATCGAAGAAGAGCGTCTTGCCGAGGGCCGTCAGGGCCGGAATGTTGGGCCGACGCTCGGCCATCATCGCGTAGAACGGCTTCGGACTAGCGGGCTTCGGCGCGCGAGCCGCGCTGACAACTGCCACCGGTTGCGCTGCGGCGGCCGGCGTGCCCGCGGCCGCCTCCTGCTTGCCACAGCCCGAGGCCAGGCTGACCAGAAGCGCGATCAACAGACCGCCGGCGGCGCGCAGCCACGTGATCGGCGAGGGAAACGCGGCATTCCAAAGCAGCGGCGGCAGGGTCATGACGGAACGATGACGGCAAGGATGAGGATTGAATGGCGCAGCGAGGCTACGCCAAATCCGTGACACACACGTGTCAGGTCATCGAAATGACATCGCGCCACACCACTCACGTCGGCCGCCACCGTCCGTTTCCGCCTCATCATCAACTTGACACATGCCGCATACACACTCGCGGCGCACCCAGTAGTACCCCTCTGCTTTCCAAGCATTGAATACCCACACATAAGAAAGAGGAAAACCATGAGCCGTCTCACTCGTCTGTGGCCATTGGCCGCAATCGCCGCCGCATCGCTGACCGCCTGCGGTGGCAGCGATTCCGGCAACGCCGACAGCACCGCCAACACCCCCGCCGCCACCACCTCCGGCGTTGTGACTGGCAGCTACTTCGAGCACGCGAAAGTCTGTATCGACGCCAACGCCAATGCCCAGTGCGATAGCGGCGAAGCATCGACCTATACCGATGCCAAGGGCGCTTTCACGCTGACGGGCCAGGGCGCCGTGGTGGCCGAGATCGGCACGGATGCCTTCCGCAACGACGACACAGGCGCCCACAACGCCGTGACGCGCAAGCTCGTGTTCCGCGCCCCGGCCGGCGCCAATGCCGTGGTGAGCGCGATCTCGACCGAACTGGCCGCGCTGATGGACAGCAACGGCGGCAAGCTCGACGACGCACGCAATCAACTGGCCACCCGCCTGGGCGTCGCCGCCGACAAGCTGCTGGAAGACCACAACAAGGAAACCGACAGCAACATCAAGGCCACTCTGCAGGCCGAGATCGAGCAGGCGATCGACCTGATCGCCACGGCCGTGGCATCGGGCGGCGACATCGGCGCCGCGATCCGTGATGGCGTGACCAAGCGCATCGCGCTGCAGAACATCAAGAACGTCGTGGTGATCTACGCCGAGAACCGCGGCTTCGACAACCTCTACGGCCTGTTCCCGGGCGCCAACGGCATCCCGGGCGTGAACCCGACGGCCGTGGGTTCCGTGGAACCGCAGAAGGACTTTGACGGCTCGGCGCTGGCCTCGCTGCCCCCGACCTGGGGCGGCTTCACCGCCAGCGGCCAGACCGTCACGCTCCCGCAGGCCAGCACCGTGGGCTGGGCCAACAAGCCGTTCCGCATCGACGACCCGGCCGGCGTGAACGGCACGGGCGTGGTGGTAGGCCAGAACGTGATCACACGTGACCTGGTGCACCGCTTCTATAACAACCAGATGCAGATCAACGGCGGCAAGAACGACAAGTTCACGGCGTTCTCCGACGCCGGCGGCCTGGTCATGGGCTACTACGACGGCAGCGCCATGTCGATGTGGAAGCTCGCCCAGCAGTACACGCTGGCCGACAACTTCTTCATGGGCGCGTTCGGCGGCTCGTTCCTGAACCACCAGTACCTGGTCTGCGCCTGCGCACCGGTCTACCCGAACGCCGAAACGTCGGTCGCATCGGGTTCGATCTCGGTCGTCGACACGGACGCCAATGGCAACTTCAAGAGCCTGTCGCTCAAGCCGACGAGCCCCGCCAGCATCCAGACCGGCACCGCCCAGTACGTGAACGACAGCACGCTGACCGCCAAGGACGGCACCGGCGTCTACTACGCGGTCAACACGATGCAGCCGCCGTACCAGCCGAGCGGCAACGCACCTGCGTCGACGGACTCGACCAAGCTGCTGGCCGACCCGACCAAGGCCACCACGCTGCCTGCCCAGACCCAGGACACGATCGCCTCGCTGCTGGACCGCCGCGGCATCAGCTGGGCCTGGTACTCGGGCGCATGGAGCGCAGTGACCGCCAACAGCGCGCTGATCTACAACAACACCACGCCGAACTTTCAGCCGCACCACCAGCCGTTCAACTACTACTCGGCCTTCAGCCCGGTCGATCACGCCGACTACCGCACGGCTCACCTGAAGGACTTCGACTCGTCGTTCCTGGCTGATGCGGCAGCGGGCAAGCTGCCGGCCGTCTCGTTCTACAAGCCGCAAGGCAACCTGAACCAGCACGCCGGCTATGCCAACGTGACCGACGGCGATGCCCACATCGCCAACGTGATCGCCCAGCTCCAGAAGAGCCCGCAGTGGAACAACATGCTGATCGTGGTGACGTACGACGAGAACGGTGGCTTCTATGACCACGCACCGGTGCCGAAGGCCGACCGCTGGGGCCCGGGTACCCGTATCCCTGCCATCGTGATCTCGCCGTTCGCCAAGCGCGGCTTCGTCGATCACACGCAGTACGACACCGCTTCGGTGCTGCGCTTCATCACGCACCGCTTCGCGCTGCCGACGCTGCCTGGCCTGAAGCTGCGCGACGACTCGCTGATCGCCAACGGCAAGCCGGCGATGGGCGACCTGAGCAACGCGCTGACCTTCCCGGCGCAGTAAGCAGGGCCCGAAGGCATTGCCTTCGCGCTGACAAGGGGGCGGCTCCGCGAGGGGCCGCCCCCTTGTCTATTGGATGGTCGAAAGTCCGGTCGCGCCCCTTTTTCCGATCGCAGGAACCTGCCCGGCAGGAAGAGGATCCGCACGCAAGGCACTATAGTGTGCAAGACACCCCCGGAAAGGAGCCCTCCATCCCCGGCCGGCAATCCGACATTCCCGCACGCCTCGATCGCCTGCCATGGTCCGCCTGGCACTGGCGCGTCGCGATCGCCTTGGGCATCGCCTGGGTGCTGGACGGCCTGGAAGTCACGCTGGTCGGCTCGGTCGGCGCGGTGCTCGAGAGGCCGGACACACTTGCGCTCACTGCCACGCAGGTCGGCTGGTCCGGTTCGCTTTACGTGCTCGGCGCCGTGGTCGGCGCGCTTGCCTTCGGCCGCATGGCTGACAGGCTCGGCCGCAAGAAGCTGTTCCTGGCCACGCTGTTCGTCTACATGGCGGCGACGCTGGCAACCGCGTTCTCCCCCAACTTCGCGTTCTTCGCGGCCTGCCGCTTCCTGACCGGGCTTGGCATCGGCGGCGAGTACGCAGCCATTAATTCGGCGATCGACGAACTGATTCCTGCCCGCGTGCGCGGCAGGGTCAATCTGGCGATCAACGGCAGCTTCTGGCTGGGTGCGGCACTCGGTGCCGGCCTGAGTCTGCTTCTGCTGGATCCACGGGTGCTGGGCCCCGCATGGGGCTGGCGCGCATGCTTCGCGCTGGGCGCGCTGCTGGCAGTGGCGATCGTGTTGATCCGGCGCCATGTACCGGAAAGCCCGCGCTGGCTGGCCACGCACGGCCGCCATGCCGAAGCCGAGCAGGTGATCGCAGGTATCGAGGCAGCGATCACCCGACGGCACGGTCCGCTGCCCCCGGTCCATGACGCGGCGCTGGTCTACTACGGGGGCAAACCCGTGCCTCCCCTGCGCGACGTCGTGCGGTTGCTGGTCCGTCGCTACCGGACACGCAGCGCCGTCACCTTCGCCCTGATGGTGGCGCAGGCCTTCTTCTACAACGCGATCTTCTTTACCTACGCCCTGGTGCTGACACGCTTCCTGGGCGTGCCGGAGGAACGCGTCGCGCTCTATATTTTTCCGTTCGCGATCGGCAACGCCCTGGGGCCGCTGTTGCTCGGCCCGCTGTTCGACCGCATCGGCCGCCGCAAGATGATTGCGCTGACCTATGTGCTCTCCGGCATCGGGCTGGCCGCCACCGGATGGGCATTCATGTCCGGCTGGCTAGACGCCAGATCGCAAGCGCTGTGCTGGTCCGCAGTGTTCTTCCTGGCCTCGGCCGCAGCCAGTTCGGCCTACCTGACCGCCAGCGAAGTGTTCCCGCTCGAAATGCGGGCGCTGGCGATCTCCGTGTTCTACGCGGTGGGCACGGGCGTCGGCGGGTTCATCGCGCCCGTGCTGTTCGGAGCGTTGATCGAAACGGGTAGCCGGGGCGCCGTGGCGGTGGGCTATGCCATCGGCGCAACCCTGGTCATCGTGGCGGGGGCGATGGCCCTGAAGTACGGGGTGGATGCCGAGCGAAAGCCGCTGGAGGAAGTCGCACCGCCATTGGGGACCGATGACGAGTGAGCGCGGCGGCAGAGCATGGCGTGGGCGGGCATTTTGAGAACCGTCCCATATCGCGCAGGTTTCGCAGGCTCCAGACTGGAGAAGCCATGCAATTGGGCATGGGGATTACTGGAGCTACGCAATGAGATATTCCGGCCAGAACATACTTGAAACTGAAACCCCAGGACCGGTCATTGAGCGCGACGAAAGCTTGCTCGACAACGTCAAGGACATCTTTGACATGGCCGGTTGGTTTATCAATCCCACCAATGTTCCACTGACCATTGAGCGTATGAACGAGATCATCGCGGAAGCCGGAACATCTGCTCGATGATCGGACTCGACACGAATGTGCTGGTTCGATTCTTCGCTCAGGAAATTAGTGCTGAAGGACAGCTGGCACATGCGCTACTCCGTCAACTGACGCCAGAACACCCGGGCTTTGTTTCGCTGGTTGCGATTACGGAACTCGCCTGGGTACTGGCTCGCTCTTACCACGCCACGCGCCGGGAGATCCAGCGCGTGGTCGAATCCCTCCTCGGTTGGCCAGCTCTGCTGATAGAGGCACATGACATCGTGCAACGCGCGGCGCACCGGTTCGCGAAGGCTTCGTGCGATTTTGCCGACTGCCTGATTGAACGTGCGGGCAACGAATTCGGCTGCAGCGTCACTCTGACCTTTGACAAGGTGGCCGCCCGAGATCAAGGGTTCGTGTTGCTATCAGCAAGATAAAGGGAAGTCCGAACTGCTCTATCCTGATCGATCATTGAGAGCGATGCCTTTGGCTAAGAAGCAGTTTCAGAATGAAGCGAGGCGGTTATGGCTAGGCGGGGGCAGCAGACAGCACAAGTAGTAAGGCAAGGCCCCGCAGCGACGCCAGAATCTTTTTGAAACGGCTTCTAACTGCCCTATTCCCAGTGAAATCGTCCGAGACCCAGATCAACTCAACCCATCCAGCACCATATGCTGCCCATGAACCGCTTCTGCCGCGTCAGAGGCCAGGAACGCCACTGCCCGTGCCGCGGCGCCGGTCGATACCCAACGCGTATGGTCCGCCGAAGGCATGGCCTGACGATTGGCCGGGGTATCGAGGATACTCGGGGCCACGCTGTTGACGTTGATGCCTGCCCCCCTTACCTCATGCGACAGGCTTTCCACGAGCCGTTGCAGCGCGCTCTTCGATGCCGCATAGGCCGCCATCGTCGCCACCCCGGCCATGGCACCACGCGCCGACACCGCAACGACCTTGCCGTGCCTCTGGAACAGCATGGCCGGAATGAAGTGACTGGTGACCGCAACGAAGGACCACGCATTCAGGTCCATCATCCGCATCCACGATTCCCGGCTCATGGCGTGAGTGGCCTCGCCCATTTCAAAGCCGCCGGCCACGTGCACCAGGACGTCCACCGTGCCGAAGGCGTCGAGGATTGCCGCCGCAACCGGTGCCATGGCGGTGTCCGACGTGACATCGGCCGCGTGAAGCAGCGTGCCGCCATGATCGGGCTCAGGATGAGCGAATACGCTTTGCAGGTGCTGCAGGTCCCGGTCGATCAGCGCCAATCTGGCGCCCTCGGCGGCAAAGCGGCTGGCCACTGCACGGCCTAGCGCGCCGGCGGCCCCGGTGATGACGACATGACGACGGGCAGCGGTTGAGTCCATGAAAGGCTCCAAGGTAAGGGTTCTTCAACGATAGCCCTCCGCCGGCCGTCTCGCAAAAATGCTGCGCCGCAGAAAAAACTGTACAGCGCATCCAACCGTCATCTGTGTATGGCACCCGACGTAGCGCTCAGGCATGATGCCGCACCGCCCCAATTGGGGACTGATTCCCCGGACAAGAATTGCCTCTCTCGCGCATAAAACAAAGCGACAGCCTGCTGGCCGTGCTGGCCCTGATCGGCTCCATGGCGTCGCTCTGCATCGGCACATCATTTGCCAAAAGCCTGTTTGCGTCGATCGGCGCACAGGGCACCACCGCGCTGCGGGTGAGCTTTGCGGCGGTGATCCTGATCTGCGTCTGGCGCCCCTGGCGTTTTCCGCTCTCCGGCAAGAATGCCCGCGCCATCGCCCTTTATGGCGCCGCGCTGGGCGGGACCAACCTGCTGTTCTACATGTCGCTGCGGACGATCCCGCTCGGGTTGGCGATTGCCATCGAATTCACCGGTCCATTGGCGGTTGCCGTGCTTTCGTCACGCCGCGCGATCGACTTTCTGTGGATTGGCTGCGCGGTCACCGGACTGATACTGCTGCTGCCGCTTGGCGAAGCCGCCGCGCACCTCGATCCCGTAGGCATTGGCTTCGCGCTCGCCGCAGGGGTAGGCTGGGCGCTGTACATCGTGTTCGGACAGATGGCGGGCAACGCCCATGGCGGCCAGGCGACGTCCCTGGGAATGACCATGGCGGCATTGGTGGCCCTGCCATTCGGACTCGGCCACGCCGGCTTGGAGATGTTCAGTCCGGCTCTTCTGCTTTCCGGCCTGGCGGTCGGCATTCTTTCCAGCGCGATCCCGTATTCGCTGGAAATGGTAGCCCTCAAGCGGCTCCCCCGGCGCACATTCGGCATCTTGTTGAGTCTGGAGCCAGCCATGGGCGCCCTGGCGGGCCTGGCATTCCTGAACGAACAACTGACGCCGATTCAGTGGGTAGCGATTGCCGCAATCATCGTCGCGTCGATTGGTTGTACGGCTACGTCGAGAAGCAAACGTTAATGGGCGGCGAACCAGTCGCGCGGCATCCGGTGATCGCGCGCTGACGCCCTCGTCTCTGCAAGGGTCAGGCTGACCTCATGCAGAAAGTTGTCCTCAGGGTTGCGGCGCGCCGAGAATCCGCAGTCCCGCATGATCGCCAACATCCGGCGGTTCTCGCTGAGAACGTCACCCCGCATTCCACGCAGTTGCCCCGATCTCGCCAGCTGCTGGAGCCGCTGTATCAACCGGCGACCCAGTCCCTGGCCCTGCCACGCATCGGCAACCACAACGGCCAGTTCGGCAACATCCTCTTCGTTCACCACATATTCGGCATTGGCGACGATGGTTTCGGCGCCATCCGCTTCGCGATACGTCACCACGAGTGCCACGTCCTCGGCTTTCCGATGGCTCACGAAGCCTTGAACGATCTCGTCGGTCACGCGCCCACCAGTCAGGAAGCGGAAGTAGCGGCTTTCGCGTGACAAGCTGTCGACAAACATCCGCAGCCCGGCCTGATCCGCCCCGCGCGCGGGCCGAAGCGTCAACCGAGCGCCGCTGCGGCCGGTCCAGTTTTCTTCACTGATCGGTGTCGCCACCTGATTGGCGTCTTCGACACGGCCCATGGTCCGCTCCTGACTACGTTTTGTATAGTCAGGACTATAGTCGAAACCCTAACTTTTGCAAATGAAGTTAGGGTGCTATTCTCAAAGCATGACCACGCCACCGCCCGTCGACCTCACGAACTGCTCGATAGCCGCCACGCTCTCGTTGATTGGCGAGAAGTGGACGATTCTTATCTTGCGCGATGTGTTCTCCGGGGTACGCCGCTTCGATGACTTCCTCGAGCGCCTGCAATGCTCGCCGGCCGTACTGTCGGCGCGGCTCAAGACGTTGACCGAGGCGGGATTGCTGCGCAAGGTCAGCTACAAGGAGCCTGGCGAGCGGGAACGCTTTGCCTACCATCCGACGCGGGCTGCGGTCGATCTGCTTCCCGTCCTGGTCGGACTGATGCAATGGGGAGACGCCCATATGGCCGCCGACGGTGGCGGCCCGGCCGAAGTCCGCTCCAAGCTCTCCGGACTCAAGGTGCGTGCCGCGTTGATCGACGAGGCTGGGGAAGCTGTCTCACCTTCGGACATGCAACTGCTGGCCGTCCCCGCCTCCACCGACGCGGCCGCCTGAGCCAACGCACCGCTTGCACACATTGCACCGCACCATTCCCGTGCGAACGCCCAATACTGGCGCTGCACCATGTCGCGTCAATGTGCGCGCTCTTCCACCCGATGATCGGGCCACGCCCCGATAAACCTCCAAAGCGGCATTCGCGCACGCTGGCACGACGCTTGCGTTACTAAGCGCGGGCCGGTCAACGGCGATCCGCCCACCCCACACAGCCGCGGCTCCCTTTGAGAGCCGCAGGCAGGACAACGGCGTCCCCAGAACTGGCCCATCGGGTCGGACTCTCGGGACGCCTTTTGTTTTTGGAGCAAGAGGATGAACGGCAAAGCCACCCGGATCGATCTGCTGAGTTTCAGGACGCCGCAGATGCGCGCCTTCCACCTGACCTGGATGGCCTTCTTCGTCTGTTTCTTTGCGTGGTTTGCCTGCGCGCCGCTCATGCCGGTGCTCAAAGGCGAATTCGGCCTGACGCCAAATCAGATCGCCAATATCAATATCGCCGCCGTCGCCGTGACCATCCTGGTGCGACTGGTGATCGGCCCCCTGTGCGACCGCTTTGGCCCGCGCAAGACCTACACCGGCCTGCTGGCGATTGGCGCCCTGCCCGTGCTCGGCGTGGCCTTCGCCCAGAACTACGAGACCTTCCTGTTCTTTCGCCTGCTGATCGGCGCGGTCGGCGCCAGCTTCGTGATCACGCAGTACCACACGTCGGTGATGTTCGCGCCGAACGTGGTGGGCACCGCCAATGCGGCGTCCGCTGGCTGGGGCAACGCAGGTGGCGGCGCCGCCCAAGGCCTGATGCCACTGCTGCTGGCCGCGATCCTGTTTCTCGGCGTCGATCACACCATGGGCTGGCGCGTGGCGCTGCTGGTCCCTGGCATCCTGATGCTGGTCATGGCCGTCGTCTACTGGCGCTTCACGCAGGACTGCCCCGAAGGCAACTTCTCCGACCTGCGTGCCCGTGGCATCGCCATTAGCGGTGGCAAAGACGGTGGCAAGGGCGGTGGCGGCTGGGCCAGCTTCCGCGCCGCCAGCGCCAACTACCGCGTCTGGATGCTGTTCATCACCTACGGCGCCTGCTTCGGCGTGGAAATCTTCATTCACAACGTGGCCGCCACGTTCTACGTCGATCGCTTCGGCCTGTCGCTTTCGGCCGCCGGCATGGCCGCCGCGAGCTTCGGTCTGCTGGCCCTGTTTGCCCGCGCGCTGGGCGGCTACGTATCGGACAAGCTGGCCATGCGTCGCGGCCTCGACGCCCGCTCGCTGATCCTGTTTGTCTTCATCCTCGGCGAGGGTCTGGGCCTGCTCGGTTTCGCTCACGCCTCCACGGCCACCACTGCGGTCGCAGCGATGCTGGTTTTCGGGCTGTTCACGCACATGGCCTGCGGTGCGACGTACGCGCTGGTGCCGTTCATCGACCGCAAGGCACTTGGCGGCGTGGCCGGCATCATCGGCGCCGGCGGCAATGTGGGCGCAGTGGCGGCGGGCTTCCTGATGAAGGGCCTCGGCGACCTGCAGCAGACCCTGACGTGGCTCGGCGTGGCCGCCACACTGGCCGCCCTGTGCGCGATCGCGGTGCGCTTCAGCGCCGAGCACAAGGCCCAGGAGCAGGCGCTCTACGACAGCGCGCTCGCCAACTGAATTCCACAAGACATTCCCTTCGGACAAGGAAAGCATCATGAAGATCATCATCGTCGGGCATGGCATGGTCGGCCACAAGTTCCTGGAATGCCTCGCGGATGCCGGCGCGCAGGACCTCGAGGTGACGGTGCTTTGCGAGGAGCCCCGCCCCGCCTACGATCGCGTCCACCTGTCCGAGTTCTTCGCCGGCAAGTCCGCCGAGGATCTGTCGCTGGTGCCTGAAGGCTTCTTCGCCCAGCACAACAACATGCTGCTGCGCCTGAACGCGAAGGCCACGGCCATCGACACAGCCGCGAAGACCGTCACCACCTCCACCGGCGAGACGCTCGGCTACGACAAGCTCGTGCTCGCCACCGGCTCCTATCCGTTTGTGCCCCCGCTGCCCGGCAAGGATCGCAAGGACACTTTCGTCTACCGCACGATCGAGGACCTCGAGGCGATGCTCGAATGCGGCCAGCGCGCGACGTCGGGCGTGGTGATCGGCGGCGGCCTGCTTGGCCTGGAGTGCGCCAAGGCGCTGCGCGACATGGGTCTGCAGACCCACGTTGTGGAGTTCGCCCCGCGCCTGATGGCGGTGCAGGTCGATGATGGCGGTGGCCGGATGCTGCGCCAGAAGATCGAGGAACTGGGCGTGACGGCGCACACCGGCAAGAACACGCTGGAGATCGTCGATGGCACCGAAGGCACGCATCGCATGAACTTCGCCGATGGCACGCACCTGGACACTGACATGATCGTGTTCTCGGCCGGCATCCGCCCGCGCGACGAGCTGGCACGCGCCAGCGGCCTGACGATCGGCGCGCGCGGCGGCATCGTGATCGACAACAACTGCCTGACGTCGGATCCGCACGTCTACGCCATCGGCGAGTGCGCGCTGTGGGACGGCAAGATCTATGGCCTGGTGGCCCCGGGCTACGACATGGCCCGCGTAGCCGCCCGGCATCTGCGCGGCGAAGCCTCGGAGTTCGCTGGCGCCGACATGAGCACCAAGCTCAAGCTGATGGGCGTGGACGTGGCCAGCATCGGTGACCCGCACGGCAACGAACCGGGTAGCCGTTCCTACCAGTTCACCGACGAACGCAAGCAGATCTACAAGAAGCTGGTGGTATCCGAGTGCGGCAAGTTCCTGCTCGGCGGCGTGCTGGTTGGCGATGCCGCCGAGTACGGCACGCTGCTGCAGATGATGTTGAACCGGATCGAACTGCCGGAATCTCCGGAGTTCCTGATCCTTCCTGCCTCCGATGGAAAGGCCCGGCCTGCGCTCGGCGCCGACGCGCTGCCGGATACCGCCCAGATCTGCTCGTGCAACAACGTCAGCAAGGGCGAGATCTGCGGCGCCGTGTGCGATGGCGCCACCACCATCGGCGCGCTGAAATCGTGCACCAAGGCCGGCACCGCGTGCGGTGGCTGCGTGCCGCTGGTCACGCAGATCATGAAGGCGGAAATGAAGAAGCAAGGCATGGCCGTGAACAACCATGTCTGCGAGCACTTTCCGTACTCGCGTCAGGAGCTCTACCACCTGGTGCGCGTCGGCAAGTTCAAGTCCTTCGATGACCTGCTGGCCGCGCACGGCTCCGGGCTGGGCTGCGACATCTGCAAGCCGACCGTTGGCAGCATCCTGGCGTCGTGCTGGAACGAATTCGTGCTCAAGGAAGAGCACGCCAGCCTGCAGGATTCGAACGACTACTTCCTTGCCAACATCCAGAAGGACGGCACCTACTCAGTGGTCCCGCGCATGCCCGGCGGCGAAGTCACGCCCGATGGCCTGATCGCGGTTGGCCAGATCGCGAAGAAGTACGGCCTCTACACCAAGATCACCGGCGGCGCGCGGGTCGACATGTTCGGCGCGCGACTGGAGGAACTGCCGCTGATCTGGGAAGAACTGATCGCGGCCGGCTTCGAATCGGGCCATGCCTACGGCAAATCGTTGCGCACGGTGAAATCGTGCGTGGGCTCCACGTGGTGCCGCTATGGCGTGGACGACTCCGTCGGCCTGGCCATCGACATCGAGAACCGCTACAAGGGCCTGCGCGCGCCGCACAAGATCAAGTTCGGCGTCTCGGGCTGCACGCGCGAATGCGCCGAGGCGCAAGGCAAGGACGTCGGCATCATCGCCACGGAGCGCGGCTGGAACCTCTACGTGTGCGGCAACGGCGGCATGAAGCCTCGCCACGCGGAACTGCTGGCGGGCGATCTGGACCGCGAAACGCTGATCCGTTACGTCGACCGCTTCCTGATGTTCTACGTGCGCACGGCGGACCGCCTGCAACGCACCAGCACGTGGCGCGACAACCTCGAAGACGGCCTGGATTACCTGAAGTCCGTGATCATCGACGACAAGCTCGGCATCGGCGCCGAACTCGAAACCGAGATGCAGCACGTGGTGGATACGTACGAAGATGAATGGAAGCGCGCCGTCACCGACCCCGAGACGCGCAAGCGCTTCCGCCACTTCGTCAACAGCGACCTGCGCGACGACAACCTCATGTTCCTGGAGGAGCGCGGCCAGGTTCGCCCAGCCACGCAGGAGGAACGAAACTTGCAACGTTCCCGCCTGAGCCACATCCCCGTGGTTGCCGTGCCCGCAAAAGCAGCGTGAAGCCCCCGATTTCAAGGAGAACGTGATGAGCCAAGCCCACCACCCCGAGACCTGGACCGCGATTTGCACCTTGCGCGATATCGTGCCCAATACTGGTGTCTGCGCCCTGGTCGACAGAAAGCAGGTCGCCGTCTTCCGCATCGGCCGCGGCGAGGAGGTCTACGCGCTGGCCAACTTCGACCCGAACGCACAGGCGAACGTGCTGTCGCGGGGTCTGGTCGGCAACCTTGGCCCGCGCACCGTGGTGGCATCGCCGATCTACAAGCACCACTTCGATCTGCGCACCGGCGAATGCCTCGAAGCGCCCGAGCACTCGGTGGATGCTTACACCGCGCGGGTCTACGACGGCAAGGTCTGGGTGGCCACCGCGGCCATGGCCCGCGAGGTGGACGTAGAGGTAGAGGCGGAGGCCGAGGAAGAGCTGGCCGCCTGACCCTCGATCGACACCCCCTCGCCCACGCCAACAGCCAGAATCAGGAAGACGCTCATGACGCCCCCCGTCTCGTCCCACGCCAAGCCGCGACTGGTCGTCGTCGGCAATGGCATGGCCGGAATGCGCACGGTCGAGGAACTGCTGAAGCTGGCGCCGGACCTGTATGACATCACAGTGTTCGGCGCCGAGCCGCACGGCAACTACAACCGCATTCTGCTGTCCCCGGTGCTCGCCGGCGAGAAGACCGTCGACGACATCATGCTGAATACCCGCGCCTGGTATGGCCAGCATGGCATCGAGTTGCTGGCCGGCGATCCGGTCGTTGCAATCGACCGGCCGCGCCGGCTGGTGCGTTCCGCGTCCGGCAAGGAAGTCCGCTATGACCGCCTGCTGCTGGCCACCGGCTCCAAGCCGTTCATCATCCCCGTCCCCGGCCACACGCTCGACGGCGTGATCGCTTTCCGCGATATCCAGGACGTGGAAACAATGCTCCACGCCGCTCGCAATCATCGCCATGCGGTGGTGATCGGCGGCGGCCTGCTTGGCCTCGAAGCGGCCAACGGGCTGATGCGTCAGGGCATGGACGTCACCGTGGTGCACCTGGCCGACAGCCTGATGGAACGCCAGCTCGACAAACCTGCCGCCGAGCTGCTCAAGGCAGCGCTGGAACGCAAGGGTCTGCGCTTCCTGCTCAGCGCGCAGACCGCCGCCGTGCTCGGCAGCGAGCGGGTCACGGGCGTGCTGTTCAAGGACGGCACCCAGATCCCGGCGGACCTTGTAGTGATGACCGCCGGGGTGCGCCCCAACATCGAACTGGCCGCCAGTGCGGGGCTGCGCTGCGAGCGCGCGATCGTCGTCGACGACACGCTGCAGACCTTCGACCCCCGCATCTACGCCGTGGGCGAATGCGTGCAGCACCGACAGGCCACGTTCGGGCTGGTGGCGCCGATCTGGGATCAGGCACGGGTGTGCGCCGCCCACCTGGCAGGTGCCGGCCACCGCCGCTATGTCCAGCAAGCCACTGCTACCAAGCTCAAGGTCACGGGCGTGGACCTGTATTCTGCCGGTGACTTCATCGGCGGCGACAACAGCGAAGACCTCGTGCTGCGCGATCCGCGCCGAGGCATCTACAAGCGTCTGGTGCTGCAGGGTGGCCGGCTTGTCGGTGCCGTGCTCTATGGCGACGTCCAGGACGGCCCGTGGTATTTCGACCTGATCCAGACCGGTCAGCCGGTAGCCGCATTGCGTCAGCGCCTGCTGTTCGGCAAGGCGCAATGCGAGGCCCTTGCGGCATAGCTTTTCCGGGACATCGACGTGAACCTGTCAGATATCGCGGTGGTCGCCACCACCCCCACCAAGACAATCTCCACGACCTGCCCCTACTGCGGCGTAGGCTGCGGCGTGCGCGCCACCGTGCGTGCCGATGGCCTGGTCGACATTGCCGGCGATGCCGATCATGCTTCCAACGCCGGGCGGCTCTGCGTCAAGGGCTCCGCGCTGGGCGAAACGCTCGACCTGAACGGGCGGCTGCTGCATCCGCAAGTGCGCGATGCCGATGGCTCGCTGCGCCGCGTGGACTGGGACGAAGCCCTCGACAAGGTCGCCCGTGGCTTCACGGAGATCATCGCCAGGCACGGTCCCGACGCCGTCGCGCTCTACGTGTCGGGCCAGCTGCTGACCGAGGACTACTACGTCGCCAACAAGCTCATGAAGGGCTTCATCGGCACGGCGAACATCGACACCAACTCGCGCCTGTGCATGTCGTCGGCGGTAGCCGGCCACAAGCGCGCGTTTGGCGAGGACCTTGTTCCGTGCAGCTACGAGGACCTCGAACTGGCCGATCTCGTAATCCTGGTGGGCTCCAATACCGCGTGGTGCCACCCGATCCTGTTCCAGCGCCTGACCCGCGCCAAGGAAGCGCGGCCCGAGATGAAAATCGTCGCGATCGACCCGCGTCGAACCGCCACCTGCGAACTGGCCGACCTGCACCTGCCGCTGCGCGCCGGTACCGATGTGCGGCTGTTCAATGGGTTGTTGAGCTACCTCGCGCGTCACGGTCATGGCGATGACGTCTTCGTGGCGGACCATACCGCTGGCCTTGACGATGCGCTGGCCGTGGCCGACGCCGACGGTGCCGATATCGCCGCCGTGGCACGCGCGTGCAAACTCGCGCCGCAGGATGTGCAGGCGTTCTACGAACTGTTCGCCGCCACGACGAAGGTCGTCACCGCGTTCTCGATGGGCGTGAACCAGTCGTCAGCCGGCACGGACAAGGTCAACAGCATTATCAATTGCCACCTGCTGACCGGCCGGATCGGCCGTCCCGGCATGGGTCCTTTCTCGCTCACGGGCCAGCCCAACGCCATGGGCGGACGCGAAGTCGGCGGACTGGCGAATATGCTCGCGGCTCACATGGAACTGGGCGACCCGCGCCATCGCGACATCGTGCAGGACTTCTGGCACTCGCCTGCCATGGCGGACAAGCCCGGCCTGAAGGCGGTGGACCTGTTCCAGGCCATCGAACAAGGCAAGGTCAAGGCCGTGTGGGTGATCGCCACCAATCCGGTGGTCAGCCTGCCGGACGCCGATCAGGCCCGGCGCGCGCTGGCCCGCTGCGAACTCGTGGTGACGTCGGACATCGTCACGCGCACGGACACCAACGACACCGCGCATATCCTGCTGCCCGCGCTGGGCTGGGGCGAGAAAGACGGCACGGTCACCAACTCCGAGCGGCGCATCTCGCGCCAGCGTGCGTTCCTGCCCGCTCCCGGCGAAGCCCGCGCGGACTGGGACATCCTCTGCGACGTGGCGCGCCGCATGGGATTCGCCGGCTTCGACTACGCCGGCCAGCATGAGATCTTCGACGAGCACGCGCGTCTCAGCGCCTGGCGCAATGGCAGCGGTGGCGGCGATGAAGCGGCGCACGCACCGCGCATGTTCGATATCGGCGGCCTCGCCGGCATGGACCAGTTCGCATACGACACCATGCTGCCCGTGCAATGGCCGCTGCCCGCCATGGCTTCGTCAGGCAAGCAACGCCTGTTCGAGAATGCCCGCTTTGCCTTCGCCGATGGCCGGGCACGCTTCGTCGCCACAGCGGCGCGCGCGCCCGTCCATGCCACCGACGATGAGTTTCCGCTGATCCTGAACACCGGCCGCGTGCGCGATCAATGGCACACGATGACCCGGACGGGCAAAGCCGCCCGCCTGTCGGACCACCTGCCCGAGCCATTCGTCGACATGCATCCGCAGGACGCGCTGCTCTGCGGTGTGGGCGAAGGCAAGCTCGCACGCGTAACCAGCCGTTGGGGCGTGATGATCGGCCGAGTCCGTTTTGGCGGTGGCATTCCGCGCGGCAGCGTCTTCGTGCCAATCCACTGGAACGACCAGTTCAGTTCCGACGCGCGCGTTGGCGCGGTGGTCAATCCGGCCGTCGATCCGGTGTCGGGCGAGCCCGAGTTCAAGCACACGCCCGTACGGGTGGAGGAATTCCGCGTGTCGTGGCACGGCTTCGTGCTGAGCCGCAAGGTGCTTCCCGCTGACGCGCTGACCTGGTGGACACGCATCCAGGGCAAGCATTTCCATCGCTACGAGTTCGCAGGCCGCGATGTCATCACGGATCGCGCCGCGTGGGCACGTGAGCGACTGGGAGCGCAGGCGCCCGACGCGGACTGGCTCGAATTCGAGGATCGCGCCGCGGGCGTCTATCACGCTGGCTACGTCGTCGATGACCGGCTTGAGGCTTGCGTCTATCTCTCGACCCGCCCCGACCTGCCGTCGCGGGCGTGGCTGTCTCAGCTTTTCGGTCAGGCACGCCTGGAAGACAGCGATCGCATCGGCCTGCTACTGGGCCAGCCACTCGAAAAGACAGCCGATGCGGGCCCCACGGTCTGCTCGTGCTTCGGCGTGGGCCGCAACACGATCTGCGACGCGGTACGCCAGCACGACCTCAAGACACCGGCAGAAATCACGGCTTGCGTGAAGGCCGGCGGCAATTGCGGGTCCTGCGTGCCGGAGTTGCGCAAGCTGCTGGTGGAAATCCGGGTGGTGGAAGCGGCTTAACCGATACGCCGACGACAAAGGCGCGGCGGGCCATGTGCCCTCCGCGCCTTTCTTTCGTCCACTTCTTGACATTTATTCCATCTCTATACAAACTGTCCAGAATCATGGCTTCACACACCGAGACCGCCTGACATGGTCAAACGCACCGCCGAGCAGCGTGTCCTGCTCGACCAGATCAAGCAGATTGCCGATGGCCTCGGCCAGACGCTCGCGCCGTTTTGCGAGGTCGTGGTTCATGACCTGCTGGAGCCCGAGCAGTCGATCCTGGCCATCCACAACAACCTGTCCGGCCGCGCCGTTGGCGATCCGACCACCGAGCTTGGTCAGGCACGCATCACCGATCCCGACTACCCGCAGGTTCTGGCCAATTACGCGAACCAGTTCGCGGACGGTCGTCAGGCAAAAAGCACGTCGATCGGCATCAAGGACGCCAGCGGCAACTACATCGCCGCGCTGTGCATGAATGTCGACCTGACGCTGTTCCGCAGCCTGCAGATGGCCATGGGCCAGTTCGTCCAGACCGCCACGGACGGTCCGAAGGAAACACTCGATCCTGCGGGCACCGGTGCGCTGCGCGACCGCATCGACGCCTTCGCCGCGCGGCTGGCCACCACGCCGCGCGCCTTGAAAACCGAGGAACGGCGTGCGCTGCTGGGTGAACTGAAGGCATCGGGGCTGCTCGATGTCCGACGCGCCATGGAAACCGTCGCAGCCCATCTGGGTGTATCGCGCGCAGCCGCCTACAGCTATGTCCGCTAATCAACGATCCGCAGAACTGCTTCTGCTCGACAAGCACGCCGTCGAAGCGGCGCTGCTACCCAACGACGTGCTGGCCGCCGTGCGCGAGGCATTCGTGCTGCACAGCCAGCGTGAGGGACGCGTCTTCCCCGTGGTGCGGGAAAAGCTGGCGACAGGCGGGGTGTTCGGCATCAAGGCCGGCGACGTGGGCAGCCAGAACCTGCTTGGCTTCAAGGCTGCCGGGTTCTGGCCCGGCAACCGCCAGTTGGGCGGAGACACCCACCAGGCCACGATCGTCCTGATCGACCCCGGCACGGGGCGGCCCCTTTGCATCGTCGACGGCAACGCCATTACCACGGCACGCACCGGCGCCGCCGGCGGCATCGGCCTGCAACAACTGGCCCGGCCCGACAGCACGCGCCTCTGCGTCTTTGGCACCGGCGTCCAGGCCCGCGTTCAGCTCGACTTTGCCTTGCGCCTGATGCCCACCTTGCAAACGGTGCGCTATGTTTCGAGCAGTGGCCAGCGCCACGCGGAGCTTGAGGCGGCCTTCCAGGACCGGTGTGAAATCCGGCTGGCGACGGACCGCGATGACGCCGTGGCCAACAGCGACGTGGTAATCACCGCCACCCCGGGCGGCGGCGCCTTGTTCGATGCCCAGGCCGTGCGGCCGGGCACGCACCTGACCTGCGTCGGCGCCGATACCACCGGCAAGCGCGAACTGCCTGCGGGCGTGCTGGAACGCGCGCGCATCGTCGTGGATGACAGCGAACAGGCGCGCCGCATCGGCGAATGCCAATGGGCACCCGATCTCCCATGCATCGAGATTGGCGACCTGCTGACCGGCAAGGCCACGATCACGCGCGAGCCCGCCGATATCACCGTATTCGACATGACCGGACTGGCCCTGCAGGACCTGACGGTCGCCCGCTTCCTGGACCAACGCGCCCGGGCCGATGGCACCGGCACGCGCCTGGCCTGGCCCTGGTAACAACTCTCCTCTCCCTGCCCATCATGACGACCCTGCAACTGCCCACCTACGCCGACGTCGAAGCCGCCGCCAAACGGATCGAAGGCTTTGCCAACCGCACGCCGGTCAACACGTCGCGCACGCTCAACGAAATGCTCGGCGCGGAAGTCTTCTTCAAGTGCGAGAACTTCCAGCGCATGGGCGCGTTCAAGTTCCGTGGCGCGTTCAACGCGCTGGCGAAATTCACCGCCGAACAACGCCGTGGCGGCGTGGTCGCCTTCTCGTCCGGCAATCACGCGCAGGGCATCGCGCTTTCCGCGAAGCTGCTGAACATGCCCGCCACGATCGTGATGCCCCACGACGCTCCGGCCTTGAAGGTAGCGGCGACGCGGGGGTATGGCGCGACCGTGGTGAGCTACGACCGCTACAAGGAAGACCGTGAAGCCATCGGCCGCGACCTGGCCGAAAAGCACGGCATGACGCTGATCCCGCCGTATGACCATCCGGATGTGCTGACGGGCCAGGGCACCGCCGCCAAGGAACTGTTCGAGGAAGTGGGCGCGCTCGACGCCATCTTCACCCCGCTGGGCGGCGGCGGACTGCTCTCCGGCACCGCATTGACCACGCGCGCGCTGGCGCCACAGTGCCAGATCTACGGCGTGGAGCCGGAGGCAGGCAACGACGGCCAGCAATCGTTCCGCAGCGGCTCGATCGTCCATATCGACACCCCGCAGACCATCGCCGACGGCGCCCAGACGCAGCACCTGGGGCACTACACGTTCAGCATCATCAAGCGTGACGTGACTGACATCCTGACCGCGACTGACGCGCAACTGGTCGAGGCCATGCGCTTCTATGCCGAACGGATGAAGATGATCGTCGAACCGACCGGCTGCCTGGGCCTGGCAGCGGTCATGCAGATGAAGGACGCGCTCAAGGGCAAGCGCGTGGGCGTGGTGATCAGCGGCGGCAACGTCGATCTGGAGCGTTTCTGCTCGCTGCTGTCGGCCTGATCCTTCCGCGCATCAAACCAAACCTCAGGCCGGGAATCGCATCCCCGGCCTGCTTCAAACCTCCCCACCCTGCTTCACGTCTTCCCTGGCCTTGTGCCGCTCCGCCTTCTCGGGCGAAAGCTGCATGAAGATCCACGCCGATGCCGACGTAATCAGCCCGACGCAGACGAACGTCGCGTGAAACGCCGGCAGGACGTCGAGGTGATGCTCGCCGATACCCTCCTAGAACGTCGCCAGCAATGCGCCGGCGGATGTCACCGCCAGACTCATCGACAACATCTGCACCATCGACAACATGCTGTTGCCGCTGCTCGCCCGGGTACCACTCAGATCCTTGAGCGTCACGGTGTTCATCGCGGTGAACTGGATCGAATTGACCGCGCCAAAAATCGCCAGTAGCACCACGATGAGCGCCAATGGGCGCGTCGGCGTGATCAGCGCGAACGACGCCATGACAAGTCCCACCACGAATGTGTTCGTCACCAGCACGCGGCGATAGCCATGCCGTTCGATCAGCCACGTGGCCAGACGCTTCGACGCCATGCCGGCGGCCGTGACAGGCAGCATCATCAGGCCGGCATCGAACGGGGAATAGCCGAGGCTGACCTGCAGGGTCAGTGGAATCAGGAACGGCATGGCGCCATTGCCGATACGCGCGAACAGGTTGCCGAGCAGGCCCACGCTGAACGAATGAATCCGGAACAACCTCAGCGGAAACAGCGGCTGCTTGCGCTTGTTGGCGTGGAGCACGTACGCGCTGAGCGCGGCCATGCTGGCGATCAGCAGCATCAGCACCGTGGCGTGCTGGAAGCCCATCTCCGCGAGTCCATCGAGCGAGAACGACAGCGTCACCATGGCAATTGCCAGGAACGCATAGCCAACCGCATCGAACGTGCCGATGCCGGGCAGGCGCGAGTTCGGCATATAGCGGATGGTGGCCAGCACGCCCAGCAGGCCGACCGGCACATTGATCAGGAAGATCCAGTGCCAGGAGAACGTCTGGGTAATCCATCCACCCAGCGTCGGGCCGATCAGCGGACCGATCATGCCCGGGATGGCCACGAAACTCAGCGCCTGCAGATACTGTTCGCGCGGAAACGTACGCAGTACGGAGAGTCGCCCCACGGGCAGCAGCATCGCGCCGCCCGCCCCCTGCACCACGCGGGCGGCGGTCAGGAACGGCAGCGAAGGCGCCGCGGCGCAAAGCAGCGATCCGGCCACGAACAACACGATCGCGATCTGGAAGATGGTTCTTGTGCCGAATTTGTCCGCCAGCCAGCCCGAAGCGGGAATGATGACCGCCATGGTCAGCGAGTAGGCGATGATCACCGACTGCATCCGCAGCGGGCTCTCGCCAAGGCTGTGCGCCATCGAAGGTAAGGCGGTGTTGACGATCGTCGAGTCGAGCGTCTGCATGAAGAAGCCCACCGCCACCACCCACAGCATGAAGCGCAGGCGGCGGTCGATGGGCATCGTGGACGGGTGGTCGGCAGGCGTGGCTGTGGACATGGGCTGGAGGCGGTGCGTGCGCCCTACTGCGCACGGGACGAACCGCAACCATAGGCTCGCACGGCCGCGCTGGCAAGTCCACAAGCCGTGCGGGCGGCGCCGCCATCCTGAAAACCGGGGGCCGGGAGCCATCTTCGATGGCCTGCCGCGCCCCGTCCGGGGTGACGCTCAGTTGTCGGCGTCGACCAGCGTGCGTGCCTCGACCACCTTGTCGCGATACGCCTCGAAGATCCGGCGCAGCGCCTGCTCCATCGACACCTCCGGCTTCCAGCCCAGTTCCGCGATTGTGTTGTCGATCTTCGGCACGCGGTGCTGCACGTCCTGGTAGCCCTTGCCGTAGAAGTCGCCCGACGACGTCTCAACGATCTTCGTCTTGCGCGCTTCCTCGGCGTACTCCGGATACTCGGCCGCCATCTTCAGCATCATCTCGGCCAGCTCGCGCACCGAGTGGATGTTGCCCGGGTTGCCGATGTTGAAGATCTTGCCGTTGGCCACCCCGTCCTTGTTCTCGATGATGCGCATCAGCGCCGAGATGCCGTCCGAAATATCGGCGAACGCACGCTGCTGCGCGCCACCGTCCACCAGCTTGATCGGCTCGCCACGCACGATATGGCCCAGGAACTGCGTGACCACCCGCGACGAACCTTCCTTCGATTCGAAAATCGAGTCCAGCCCTGCGCCGATCCAGTTGAACGGACGGAACAGCGTGTAGTTCAGCCCTTCCTGCATCCCGTAGGCGTGGATCACGCGGTCCATCAGCTGCTTGGAGCAGGCGTAGATCCAGCGCGGCTTGTTGATCGGGCCGTAGATCAGCGGCGAGGCTTCCGGGTCGAACTCTTCGTCGGCGCACATGCCGTACACCTCCGAGGTCGACGGGAACACCAGGTGCTTGCCGTACTTCACCGCGGCGCGCACGATCGGCAGGTTGGCCTCGAAGTCCAGTTCGAACACGCGCAGCGGCTCGCGCACGTACGTGGCCGGCGTGGCGATGGCCACCAGCGGCAGCACCACATCGCACTTGCGGATGTTGTACTCAATCCACTCCTTGTTGATGGTGATGTCACCCTCGAAGAAGTGCATGCGCGGGTGGTTCACCAGATCGCCCAGGCGGTCCGACGACATATCCATGCCGTAGACCTCCCATTGCGTCGTTTCCAGGATGCGGCGCGTCAAATGGTGGCCGATGAAGCCGTTGA
>NZ_ANKP01000246.1:0-18455 GCF_000319775.1 Cupriavidus sp. HMR-1 | reverse complement strand
CCCTATAAGCTGGGGGTTTTGCTTTGGCGGCGCGGTTTTTGTTACGTGCATGTCTTTACCCGTTGTATTCAGGGTACCGGAGGATTCCTCCGGCAAAACGCATCTGATATGTTTCTCCCCATGCGTTGGCAATCTGCTGACGCAAGGTAGTCCGCAACAGTAAAGCCGCGATCGACAGTGCCCATGCTTCACAAATTGGGCTCTTGAGGCGCAGGCAAGCAATACGGGTACAGGGGGTTACATGGCCAAGAAGTTTGGGCCAGCGCTCACGATGATCGTGGGTGCATTGATGCTGACAGGCTGCGCATCAACATCAAGACAGACAATCGATCCATCAAAACTGGCTGCTGTCTCTGACGGCGATTGCAAGGCGTTCGCCGCAAAAAGCCGCCCGACGGATGCAAATTCAGGCGTAGTTCCGGATTCGCTCGAACTGGCCAATCTTGCCGGCGAGAGCGCTGCAGATGCCGAAGGCGGGGCCGACGGCGATTCCGAGCCTACGACGCCGCCGGCGCTCTCCCAACTTCCACCGTTCTCGGCCTCAAATGTGGCCAGCCCGATGCCCGTCGGGTGGCGTCCCTGGAAGATCAATCGCAACAAGACACCAACACGCTATGCGCTGACGGAAGTCGATCACCGTCTCGTGCTTCATGCGGAGGCTGACAGTTCCGCATCGGGGCTCTACGTGCCACTGATCGAGCGAGAGGCCGGCGCCTTGCGCTGGATGTGGAAGACGCGCGATGTCATCCGCACTGCCGACAATGGCGTCAGCCATCGAGAGGATTCGCCGCTGCGAATCTTCGTCGCCTTCGATGGCGATCGCTCCACGCTGCCGCTACGTGATCAGTTGATGTACGAAATGGCGCGCATCACCACAGGTCGGGAAATGCCGTACGCCACGCTGATGTATATCTGGGGCGGGCGGCTGCCGCCAGGTGCCGTCGTGAATAACCCCCACACCGATCGCGTACGCATGATCATCGTCGACTCAGGTACGCGCCATACCGGCGAGTGGCGCTGCCATGAACGGGATCTGCGCGCGGACTACCGCAAGGCATTCGGCACCGATCCGGGGAAGGTGATTGCCGTCGGTCTTATGACCGACACCGACAATACCAAGACCCGCGCGGAGTCTTGGTACGGCGATATCAGCATCGAATAACCAAAGTCAGCCGACAGCCGAATCGGTAAGGGCCAGCAGGGCGAACGTAGCCAGCCAATGTGTGGCTACGTAATGCCCTTCGACGGCTTGGGGCAGCGATGCCTCGAGATGATCCGACCATGCGCGAATCGCAAGGGGCTGGAGCACCGGCGGCAGGCCGGGGCCCAGCACCCGCCAGCACCAGGCACGGGACAGATTCAGGCCATCGAGGTGGGACATCTTCGGATCAGTCCGATCTACGACGGTCACCGGCGTGAGCCACATCGCCAGTTCTGCATCTCCAGGCGAGAACATCTCCCACCAGTCTCCGAACGAGCAGTCGTCCAGGACGTGGCGCATCAGCACGGCTTCGACCAACCCGCCCGATAGAAACTCGTCGCCACCGGGTTCATAGCGTGCCGGATAACGCTGGTCATGCCCAAACCAGCGATGCGCCTGTCGCACGATCGCCTTGCGTAATGCAAGATGTTGATCGGACTTGGCATAGAACAGCGCCATGATGAGTGCAAATGCGCTATTGAGATGCGTGCCGGTACGAACGGGAAAGTCGGCGATGTCGATGTAGTCGATGAGCCGCTGCGCGAGATGATCGGCCAGTGGCGCGCAGGCGGTGGCCCAACTCGCTGCCTGGGCATCGTGCGCACCAAGCGCGCGCAGTTCGGCCTGTAGTCTCAGGAACCATCCCCAACCGTACGGCCGTTCAAACGTTCGCGACGCCGGCCGCTCGAAGTACGCCAGCTCAGCCGCAATTGCCTCGGGGCGCAATTGCCTGTCCAGGGCAGCACGAATCCGATCGGCGACTGGCAGCGCAGGCCGCAGCGACAGGACGCGTACGAGCAGCCAGTGCATGTGCACCGATGAGTGCCAGTCGTAGCTCCCGTAAAACACTGGGTGCATCACGGCTGGGGCCGACAGATCGTCGGCGCCCACCATCAGATGGTCGACCTTATAGGGATATTGACGCGCGATGTTTTCAAGCGCCACGTGGGCAAACCGCTCCGCCGTGGCGTCATCCAGGTGCGTGTGCGTCATCGTGCGTCCGTTGTCTCAGTACGGAAGGAAACGCCAGGAATCAGGCCGGCGCCAGCCACTTCTCCACCAGCTTCACGAAGAACGACGAGCCGATTGGCAGCAGTTCATCGTTGAAGTCATAGCTCGGGTTGTGCAGCATGCACGGGCCCATGCCGTGGCCAGCTTCGCGGTGCGACCCTTCGCCATTGCCGATAAACAGGTAGCAGCCTGGCTTTGCCTGCAGCATGAACGAGAAATCCTCGGCACCCATGGTTGGCTCGACGTTGCCATCTACATTCGATGCGCCCACCAGCTCGGTGGCCACCCCCACGGCGAACTCGGCTTCGGCCGCACTGTTGATGGTCGGGGGATAGTTGCGGCTGAATTCGAACTCGATCGTGCAATCGAACGCCTGTGCCACGGCCCGCGCGACTTCTTCCATGCGGCGCTCGATCAGGTCAAGCACCGGGATCGTGAACGTTCTCACGGTGCCGCCGATCCATGCCGAGTCCGGCACGATATTGGTGGCGTCGCCCGCGTGGAACTGCGTGACGGAGATCACCGCAGCGTCGATCGGGCGCTTGTTGCGCGTGATGATGCCCTGAAGCGCGGACACGATCTGCGCACCCGTGAACACCGGGTCGCAGCCGTTGTTCGGCATGGCCGCGTGCGCGCCCTTACCACGCACCGTGATCTTGAATTCGTTGCTCGATGCCATCAGCGGGCCCGCTGTGGTGCCGAACGTGCCCACTGGCATGCCGGGCCAGTTGTGCATGCCGAATACCGCATCACATGGGAAACGGTCGAACAGCCCGTCCTTGATCATCTCGCGCGCGCCGCCGCCGCCTTCCTCGGCGGGCTGGAAAATCACGTGAACCGTGCCGTCGAAGTTGCGATGTTCAGCCAGGTGGCGGGCCGCGCCCAGCAGCATCGCGGTATGGCCGTCGTGGCCGCACGCGTGCATCTTGCCTTCGTGTTGCGAGCGATGGCCGAACGTGTTGGCCTCCTGCAGCGGCAGCGCATCCATGTCCGCGCGCAGGCCGATGGTGCGGCCGCTATTGCCGTTGCGAATCACGCCGACCAGGCCCGTCGTGCCCAGTCCGCGATGGACTTCGATCCCCCAGGACTCGAGGCTCTTTGCCACCAGATCGGACGTGCGCTGCTCCTGGAAGCAGAGTTCGGGATGGGCGTGGATGTCGCGTCGGAGGGTTCGGATTTCGGCTTGCGCCTGCAGAATTTCGGGGATGAGCTTCATGATGCCAGTCCAGGCGGATGGGGCGATTGGATACCCCCGATCATACGATGCCTGTACACAAAGCGCCAAAACGCGGCGGCGCTGCGGCTTGTCGTGGTTCGCCTGATTCCCGCTTGATCCCTGCCTGATCTCACATGGTGCCGGCCACAAGCCATTGCCGATGCAACAGTTATGGTCCGATTGTGGCGCGGCGCAGCATTGCGACAGCGCGTCCAACCGGGTGGGTTTCCCCGCATGGCGTACCCATTGCAGTGCTGGAACAGTTCATGCTTGAAGTGCCTGGCCGGCCGCGTGGCATCTTGCCTTGCAGAATCGTCGCACCAAAATGCGGCCTTTCGCACGGGCAATCGACGTGGCTGATCCTAACCGTCATTTCAAGACTTCCCCCTGGGAGAATCGCGCGATGTCCCTTCGTCACATCAGGAAGGCCATCGGCAAGACGATCAACACCGTCCTGCTGACCAGCGCCCTCGGCCTCGGTTTGGCCGCGCCAGTTCACGCCGTGGATCTGAAGATCGCCATGAGTTCGCCACCGACCTCGATGGATCCGCATTTCTACAACCTGTTCTCGAACATCAACGTGTCCGAGCACGTGTTCGAGACCCTGATCAAGCTTGATCCGGACAGCCGCGTCATTCCCGGACTTGCCGAGTCGTGGAAGCTCGTCAACAACCTGACCTGGGAATTCAAGATCCGCAAGGGCGTCAAGTGGCATGACGGCACGGAACTGACCACCGAGGACATCGCCTGGTCACTGGACCGGCCTGCCACGATCCTCAACAGCCCGGGCAAGTTCGATGTGTACACCAAGGCGATCATCAACAAGAAGATCATCGACAAGTACACGATCCAGCTGACCACCAACCAGCCGTACCCGTTGATGCTCAACGACCTGACGGCGGTGTTCATGGTGCAGAAGAAGGCCACGCAGGGCCTGTCTTCCGACGACTTTGCGCAGGGCAAGGGCATGATCGGCACCGGGCCGTTCAAGTTCGTCAGCTACGCGCGCGACGATCGCGTCGAGCTGGTCAAGAACCCCGACTACTGGGGGCCAAAGCCGGCCTGGGACAAGGTGACGCTGCGCTTCATCCCGAACCCGGCCACGCGTCTGGCGGCGCTGCTGTCGGGCGATGTGCAGGCGATCGAGAACGTGCCGACGCCGGACCTGCCCAAAGTCCGCAACGATCCCAAGCTTTCGTTCTTCTCTAAGATCTCGCATCGGGTGATCTATCTGTACTTCGACGCCAAACGGGACAAGTCACCGTTCGTGACTACGAAGGACGGCCAGGCGATGGACAAGAATCCGCTCAAGGACCCGCGCGTGCGTCTTGCCATCAGCACGGCCATCAATCGCCAGGGCATCAAGGATCGTCTGATGGAAGGGCTGTCGGAGCCGACCAACAACCTCGTGCCGCCGACGATGTTCGGCTACAACCCGGCGCTGAAGACGGTCAAGTACGATCCCGAGGCGGCGAAGAAGATGCTGGCCGAGGCGGGCTACCCCAATGGCTTCGGGTTGACGTTACATACGCCGAACAACCGGTACGTCAACGACGAGAAGATCGCGCAGACCATCGCGCAGAACCTGACGCGCATTGGCATCAACACCAAGGTGGAAGGGATGCCGATGGCCACCTACTCGGCGAAGGGGATCAAGCACGAATGGTCGTTCGGCCTGCTGGGCTGGGGTGCCCAGACCGGTGAGGTCAGCTCGCCGCTGCGCGCACTGCTAGCCTGCGAGGACTCCAAGAAGGGCTTCGGTACCACCAACTGGGGCGAGTACTGCAATCCGAAGATGGATGTGGTGCTGGAGAAGGCGCTGGCCACCGTGGATGACAATGAGCGCTCGAAGCTGCTGCAGGAAGCCACTGCCATCGCCATCCTCGATGATGGCATCATTCCGATCCATCATCAGGTGACCACGTGGGCCACGCAGAAGGGCATCGTGTACATCCCCCGTACCGACGAACGGACATACGCGCACAACTTCAAGCCGGCCGGCGCGCAATGATCCTGCCCGCACGCGGGACTTCGATGGCTCCGGTATGATCGCGGCCCCGACTGCGTCCATGCAGCCGGGGCAATCCGCCCACGCCTGCCCCCGTGGGCCGCGAACACGCTGACGCGCCGCATGCGGTCGCCAGCGAAAGGATAGTGGTAAGAACATGCTGGTCTTCATCATCCGGCGGCTGATGCAGAGTGTGGTTGTGCTCCTCGTCATGTCGCTGCTCGTGTTTCTTGGCGTCTTCGCGATCGGGAATCCGGTCGATATCCTGATCAGTCCGCAGGCGGACCAGGAAGACATCAAACGTACGATCGCCGCGCTCGGTCTCGACAAGCCGCTTTGGGAGCAATACTGGATCTTCCTGCAGAACGCGCTGCACGGTAACCTCGGCACCTCGTTCGCGCACGGCACGCCCGCGCTCAAGCTGATCTTCGAGCGGATGCCCGCCACGCTGGAGCTGGCCGTGTGCGCGATCCTGCTGGCGATCGTGCTCGGCATTCCGCTGGGGTTGTGGGCCGGGCTCCGGCCGAATGGCATCGCCGGCAAGTCGATCATGACCGTGTCGATCCTCGGCTTTTCCCTGCCCACGTTCTGGGTGGGCCTGATGCTGATCATGGTCTTCGCGGTACAGCTTGGATGGCTGCCATCCAACGGCCGGGGAGAAACGGTGCGCGTGCTGGGTGTGCCGCTGAGCTTTCTGACCGTGGACGGTATCCGCCACCTGATCCTGCCGGCCGTCACGCTGTCGCTGCTGAATATCGCGATGGTGATCCGTCTGACACGCGCCGGCACGCAGGAGGCGATGCTGCAGGACTACGTGAAGTTTGCGCGCGCCAAGGGCCTGTCGAACACCCGCATCGTCGGGGTGCACGTGCTGAAGAACATCATGATTCCGATCGTCACCGTGATCGCGCTGCAGTTCGGGTCGATCATCGCCTTCGCGATCGTCACGGAGTCCATCTTTGCCTGGCCCGGCATGGGCAAGCTCATCATCGACTCGATTCAGTTGCTGGACCGCCCGGTGATCGTTGCCTACCTGATGGTGATCGTGACGTTGTTCATCCTGATCAACCTGCTGGTCGACATCCTCTACAGCATGCTCGATCCGCGCGTGCGGATTGCCGACAACAAGGGCTGAGCCATGAGTACTTCGACCGTACCGCAAAACGCGGCCAAGGCGGCCGGTACCGCCAAAGAGCAGACGCCGTTCCGCCGCTTCGCCAGCCAGTTCATGGAGAGCAAGCTTGCGATGATGGGGCTGGTCATCCTTGGGCTGATCATCCTGATCGCGATATTCGCGCCGTGGCTCGCGCCACAGAATCCCTACGACCTCGCGACCCTGGACGTGCTCGACGCCCGCCTGGCTCCCGGCGAGCAGGCGGGCAGCGGCATGACGTTCCTGCTGGGCTCCGACGAACAGGGCCGCGACATGCTCTCCGCGGTGATGTACGGCCTGCGCATCAGCGTGGGCGTCGGGGTGGTCAGCACCGTGATTGCGCTGCTGCTGGGTGCCACGCTCGGCTTGCTGGCGGGCTTCATCGGCGGCCGCACCGAGGCCTTCATCATGCGCGTGGCCGACCTGCAGCTTTCGTTTCCGCCGATCCTGCTGGCGCTGATCCTGCTGGCGTTCCTGCGTCCCGGCATCGGCAACATCGTCATCGCGCTGGTGGCTGTGCAGTGGGCCTACTACGCGCGCACCACGCGTAGCGCAGCGCTGGTCGAGCGGCGCAAGGAATATATCGAGGCGGCCACCTGCCTGGGCCTGCCGCCGGGGCGCATCATGTTCCGCCATCTGCTGCCGAACTGCCTGCCGCCGCTGATCGTTATCGCCGCGCTGCAAGTCGCGTCGGCCATCACGCTGGAGGCCACGCTGTCGTTCCTGGGGCTTGGTGTGCCGGTTACCGAGCCGTCGCTTGGGATGCTGATCGCCAATGGCCAGCAGTACATGCTGTCCGGCAAGTACTGGATCAGCTTCTTCCCGGGCATCGCCCTCGTGATCACAATCGTGGCGATGAACCTCGTGGCCGACCAGTTGCGCGATGTGCTCAATCCGCGCCTGCAAACGCAATAACGGACCAGGAGCCGACATGACGCAACCGACCCTGGTCGTCGAACACCTGAAAACGCAGTTCTTTACCCGAGCCGGCGTGGCGCGTGCCGTGGACGACGTGTCGTTCACGGTTGGCCGTGGCGAGATCATGGGCCTGGTCGGTGAATCGGGCTCGGGCAAGTCGATGACCGGCTATTCGATCATGGGGCTGATCGATCCGCCGGGCAAAGTGGTCGAAGGCCGCATTGCGCTGACCAGCCGGGACGGCGTGACTCGCGACCTGCGCGCGCTGACGCCCGCGCAGCAACGCGACGTGCGTGGCAACCGGATCGCGATGATCTTTCAGGACCCGATGATGACGCTGAACCCGGTCCTGCGCATCGACACCCAGATGATCGAAGCCGTGCGCGCGCACGACGATGTCAGCAAGGCCGCCGCGCGTGAGCGCGCGCGCAATGCGCTGGCACGCGTCGGCATCCCTTCGCCGGACGAGCGGCTGCAGGCCTATCCGCATCAGTTTTCCGGCGGCATGCGCCAGCGCGTGGCGATTGCGATTGCCCTGCTCAACAAGCCCGACCTGATCATCGCCGATGAGCCGACGACCGCGCTCGACGTCACGATCCAGGGGCAGATCCTGTATGAAATGCAGACGCTGTGCCGCGAATCCGGCACCGCGCTGATCTGGATCACTCATGACCTTTCCGTTGTGGCGGGGCTGGCCGACAAGGTCTGCGTGATGTACGCGGGCAAGATCGTCGAATCGGGCGACGTGCGGCAGGTGCTCGAAGCTCCCCGGCACCCTTATACCCACGGGCTGATCGACTCGGCGCCGTCGCGCAATCCGCGTGGTGCGCCGCTGCGACAGATTCCGGGCATGACGCCATCGCTGCTGAATCTGCCGAGCGGATGCGCGTTTCGCGAGCGCTGCCCCTATGCCACGGAGATCTGCGCCACCGAGCCGCCGCTTGAACTGTCGCCAGATGGGAGGCAGTTGCGCTGCTTCCATCCGGTACACGCCCAGCAGGAGGCCGCATGAGCTCGAACGTGATGGATACCCCGGGCGCCCTGGCCTCCGGCGTGGCTGCGGAAACGGCCATGCCGCCGGCGCCGCTGCTGGAACTGCGAGGCGTCTCCAAGCGCTTCGTCAAGTCGCTCGACATCGCGGCGAAAGTCGCCAATGTCTTCGGCGCGAAGCAGCGCGTGGAGATCGTTCATGCGGTGGATCGTGTCGATCTCTCGATCCGCACTGGCGAGGTTGTTGGTCTCGTGGGGGAATCGGGCTGCGGCAAGTCCACGCTGGGCCGCATGGCCGTGGGCCTGCACACGCTGACCGAAGGGGAGCGATTCTGGCGCGGGACGGATCTTGACCGGCTGCCGCCAGACCGGAAGCGCGAGAAGCAGCTTGCGATCCAGATGATTTTCCAGGACCCGTACGCGTCGCTGAATCCACGGATGCGCGTGCTCGACATCGTCGGCGAGGCGCCTGTCGTCCACGGCATGGTGGAGAAGGGCGCGCAGAAGGCGTATGTGGAAGACATGCTCGTGCGCGTGGGGATGGATCCGACCGTGCTGCGCCGCTTCCCGCACCAATTCTCGGGCGGTCAGCGCGCGCGGATCGGCATTGCGCGCGCGTTGGCGGTCAAGCCGGAGTTCCTGGTTTGCGATGAATCGGTGGCGGCGCTAGATGTATCGATCCAGGCCCAGGTCCTGAACCTGTTCATGCGCCTGCGCGAAGAACTGAACCTTACGTACCTGTTCATCAGCCATGATCTGGGCGTGGTCAAGCACATCAGCGACCGCGTGGTGATCATGTATCTGGGACGTGTGGTGGAGTCCGCGCCGACCGAGGAAGTGTTCGCCGCGCCGAATCATCCCTATACGCAGGCGTTGCTGGCCGAGGCGCCGAAGCTTGAGGTTGGCAAGAAGACTTACGTGGCGATCCGGGGCGAGATTCCGTCGCCGCTGAATCCGCCCACCGGCTGCCACTTTCATCCGCGCTGCCCGCACGCGATGCCACGTTGCAAGACCGAGCAGCCGGTCCTCAAAGAGATCGCGCCGCTGAGGTTTTCAGCGTGTCATCTGAACGATCAGACCTGACGGGGTGAGTGTTTTCTCCCCTCTCACGCAGTGCGGGAGAGGGGAGCAAAGGGAGCAAAAAAAGGCCGTCAGCGAATCACCACGCCCCGCGAGTTGATGATCGTCATCTCGACGAACTTCGAGCCCACATGGCTCTCGGGCGAGAACTGAACGATATAGCCACCGAGGTCGACGTTGCGCATGGTTTCCAGCGCCGTCACCAGGCGCTCGCGCGTCAGGTCCTTGCCCGCGCGCCGCAGGCCCTCGACGAACGACTTGGCAGCGATGAAGCCCTCGATGCTGGCGTAGTCGAAGTCATTCTGCTTGCCAGCCGCCTGCAGCAGCCGCAGGTACTCGCGCACCACCGGCAGCGTGGCGTTGCCGGGGTGTGGCATCACCTGCGAGATGATCACGCCGCTGCCCTGCGGCCCCACTTCCTTGGCCAGCGCCTGGGTGCCGACGAACGACACGTTGTAGAACTGCCCGCTGTAGCCGCGTCGCAGCGCTTCCTTCACGAAGGCGCCGACCGTGCGGTAGGCGCTGATCAGCACGACCGCGTCCGGCTTGGCCTTCATCGCCGTCTGCATGGCATCGCCGATTTCCACCGTGTTCCGGATCACGCTTTCCTGGGCCACCAGTTGCACGCCGCTGTCGGCGGGCAGGGCCTTGATGGCGTGCTCGACGCCGGAGAGGCCGGCACGGCCGTAAGCGTCGTCGTTGAAGACCACGACGATGCGCTTGAGGCCGGTGGTACGGATCTGACGCACGATCGCGGCGGTTTCTTCCTCATAGCCGGCGCGCACATGGAATACGTAGCGGCTCTGCGGGTCGCGCAGCGACTGCGCCCCGGTGAACGGCGCGAAGAACGGGATGCGTGCCTGGTTGACCAGCGGCATCACGGCCTGGCTGGTCGGCGTGCCCACATAGCCGAACAGGGCGAAGACCCGGTCTTCCTCGATCAGCTTTTTCGTATTCTTGACGGCCTCTTCCGGCTCGTACATGTCGTCGAGCGCCTTGAGCTCGATCTTGCGGCCGAACACGCCGCCCTGCTTGTTGATGTAGTCGAAGTAGAGGCGGGCGCCGGCGTTCATCTGCTTGCCGAGCACGGCTGTGGGGCCGGACAGCGCGGCCGACTGGCCCAGCAGGATGGTGTCGGTGGTGACGCCCGTTTCGCCAGCCGTGGTGTTGGCGGCAAAGGCGGCGCCAGTCACGCCGCAGCTACCGATGGCGCACGCCATCAGCAGGCCGGCAAATGTCCGGCGATTGACCCTAGATTGCAAAACCATGTAAATCCCCGTCAAAAAATCCGTCAACCATTCTTGTTACTGCTGTGTTGCTTCTCGGATCCGCGTCCCCTCGCGATCTGACGTCGCTGCGGGTTCTTTCCGACCCGGGGGGCGGAACGCGCCGGCACATCATAATCGAATACAATCGGAGCCAAACAATTTCTCCCGGTTGGGAATGTTCTGGCGAGGCCGTTGCGCCACAGTCACATGGTGGAACATGGCAGAGGCGAAGTTCGTTTCGCCCTGACGCTGGCCTGTTCGCCGTACTTCATTGCCCACACCGGGCGCCCCACTGAAGTTATCTGCCTGCCGATACCGCCATGGCCACCCGCATCGTCCGCGCCGCCTGCCCCCACGATTGCCCCGATACCTGTGCACTGCTCGTCACCGTCGAAGACGGCCGGGCGATCAAGGTCGCCGGAGACCCCGAGCATCCGGGCACCCAGGGTGTGCTCTGCACCAAGGTTTCGCGCTATACCGAACGCACCTATCACCCGGACCGGCTGTTGACCCCGCTGCGGCGCGTGGGCAAGAAGGGCGAGGGCAGGTTCGAGCCAATTTCGTGGGACGAGGCGCTCGACGAAATTGCCGGGCGGCTGTCATCGATCGCCGCCCGGAATCCTGAGGCGATCGTTCCCTACAGCTACGCTGGCACGATGGGCCTGGTACAGGGCGAGAGCATGGCCGCGCGCTTCTTCCACAAGCTCGGCGCCTCGCTGCTCGATCGCACGATCTGCGCCAGTGCGGGCGCCACGGCCCTGCGCCATACCTACGGCGCTAGCGTCGGCATGGACATGGAGCAGGTGGTCGACGCGAAGCTGATCATTATCTGGGGCAGCAATCCGATTACGTCGAACCTGCATTTCTGGACGCGCGCCCAGGAAGCCAAGCGCCGTGGCGCGACGCTGGTGGCGATCGACCCGTACCGCTCGCTGACGGCGGAGAAATGCCATCGTCATATCGCGCCGATGCCGGGCACCGACGCCGCGCTGGCGCTGGCGATGATGCATGTGCTGATTCGCGACGACCTGATCGACCACGACTACGTCGCCCGCCATACCGTTGGCTTCGATGCGCTGCGCGAACGGGCGATGCAGTTCTCGCCGGAAACGGCGGCGCGGATCTGCGGGATTCCGGTCGATGACATCGAGTGGCTCGCCGGGCTGTACGGCAAACTCGCCGTGCGCGAGCGCCAACCGGTGGCGATCCGCCTGAATTACGGGATGCAGCGCGTGCACGGTGGCGGCCAGGCAGTGCGTGCCGTGGCGTGCCTGCCTTCGCTGGTCGGTGCATGGCGCGAGGCCGCAGGCGGCCTGCTGTTGTCGACGTCGGGCTTCTTCCCGGTCGACAACGCGACGCTGCAACGGCCTGACCTGCTGCCTGGCTGGCCGAACCTGCCGCGCACGATCAACATGAGCACGATCGGCGACGCGCTGCTGGACGACGGCACCACTGGCAACGGCCCGAAGATCGAAGCCGTGGTGGTCTACAACAGCAACCCTGTGGCGGTGGCGCCGGAATCGGCGAAGGTGGCAGCCGGGTTTGGACGCGACGACCTGTTCACGGTCGTACTGGAGCACTTCCGGACCGATACGGCCGACTACGCCGATATCGTGCTGCCGGCCACGACGCAGCTCGAGCACGTCGATGTGCACAAGGCCTACGGCCACACTTACTTCCTGGCGAACAACCAGGCGGTGGAGCCGCTCGGGCAGGCGCTGCCGAACACGGAGATCTTCCGCCGGCTGGCCGCGCGCATGGGATTCACGGAGTCCTGCTTTGCCGACAGCGACGAGGCGATCGCATCGCAGGCCGTCCTGCGTGACGACAAGCGCGCGGCGGGTATTAGCTGGGATTCCCTCAAGGCCCGGGGCTGGCAGAAACTGAATATCGCCAAGGCGCCATTCGCCGAGGGCGGCTTCCCGTCGGCATCGGGCAAGTGCGAGTTCTATTCGGAGACGATGGCGCGCGAGGGGCTTGATCCCGTCCCCGCCTACGTGCCGCCTTACGAAGCGCCTTCGTCGGCCCCCGAACTGTTCGCGCGTTACCCGCTGGCGATGATCTCGCCGCCGGCACGCAACTTCCTCAACAGCACGTTCGTCAATGTCGACAGCCTGCGCGCCACCGAAGGCGAGCCGCATCTCGACATCCATCCGCTCGACGCCGCGGTGCGTGGCATTGCCAATGGCGCGCTGGTCCGTGCCTTCAACGATCGCGGCAGCATGCAAGCGCGTGCCCGAGTGACCGACCGAGCCCGACAAGGGCTGGTCGTCGGCTTGTCGATCTGGTGGAAGAAGCTCGCGCCGGATGGCAAGAACGCCAACGAACTGACCAGCCAGCGATTGACGGACCTGGGGCGCGCGCCGGTGTTCTACGATTGCCTGGTCGAAGTGGAGCCGGTGCCGGTGCCCGCCGAGGCGCTGGCATCATGATCCGCTGGCCGGCCCGCCGGCGCCTGGCGAGTGCCCTGGCGGTGCTCGGCGCGGCGTTGCTGGTGGCCGGTTGCGACACACTCGGCTACTACTATCAGTCGATCGGCGGCCATCTCGGCGTGATGGCGCAGGCACAACCGATCGACGATGCCATTGCCACGGCCAATGACGCCCACGATGCGCGCCTGGCTCAGCGTCTGACGCTGGCCCGCGAGATCCGCGACTACGCCTCGCGCGAGTTGAAGCTGCCTGACAACGGCAGCTATCGCCGCTACGCCAACCTGCATCGTCCCTATGTAGTGTGGAGCGTGTTTGCCACGCCCGAGCTGTCGATGGATCTGCGCAAGTGGTGCTTTCCAATCGTCGGTTGCATCACCTATCGGGGCTATTACGACCAGAAAGCTGCCGACCACTACGCACTGGGGCTGCGCCGTGACGGGCTGGAGGCCTATGTGGCCGGCATCCCCGCGTATTCCACGCTTGGCTACTTCGACGACCCGCTGCTCAACACCTTCGTCTACCTGCCCGAAGGCGAACTGGCGCGGCTGATCTTCCACGAGTTGGCGCATCAGGTGGTCTACGTGCGCAACGACACGGCGTTCAACGAATCGTTTGCCACGGCGGTGGAGACGGCCGGCGTCGAACGCTGGCTCGCGCAGGAAGGATCGCCCGAGGTGCGCGCCAGCTATCAGATCTACGACAAGCGGCGGCGCCAGTTCCGCACCATGCTGCTGGGCGCGCGCGAACAACTGGTCGAGCTTTACCATTCGCCGCTCGACGATGGCGCCAAGCGGCAAGGCAAGGCGCGCATCTTCGACGAACTGCGCCAGACGTACGCGAACCTCAAGAAGGACGAGTGGGGCGGCTACAGTGGCTATGACCGATGGTTCGAGCAGCCACTGACCAACGCCCATCTCGCCGCTGTCGCCACGTATCAGCAATGGGTGCCGGCTTTTGCCGCGTTACTGGCGCAATGTGATGGTGACTGGGAGCGCTTCTACGCAGCCGCGCGCAAGATCGGCGATCTCCCACCGGCAGAGCGCGACGCGGCTTTGCGCAAGCTGGCGCCGCCCGCCACCGAGGTGAAGCCGCTGACCGCCTTGCGTGCGACGGACGCCGGCAGGCAGACATCAGCTACCAGCCAGGGGCAGTAGCCGCAGAGGTCAATCGCGGGAGTTTCCCAATGGTGGTGCGCATGGGCCGTGCGAGAATGGCCGACATGCCTCGCGCCCTCAAAAGAACCAGCCATACGCCTCGTGCCGCCGAAGCCACCACGCTGGCAGAAAGCGGCCCTGCACGCGCGCACGTCGCCGAACGTCAGGAAGCGCGTCGTCGCCAGATTCTCGACGCGGCGGGCCAGCTCTTCTACACGAAGGGCTACCCAGGCATGACGATGAACGATCTGTGCCGGGCGCTCGGCGTGACCAAGCCCGCCGTCTATTACTACTTCGCTGACAAGTACGAGATCTTCGACATCCTGTGTCGCGAGTCGGCACAGACCTGTCTGACGGTGATCCGCGAGACCGCTGACCCGGCGCTGCCGGTTCGCGAGCGGCTGAGCGCCTGCCTGCTGGAAATGGCGCGACGCTGCGTCCGCTGCCATGTGGCCGCCGCCCTGAGCTTCCGCGACAACCAGTACCTGAGGCCGGACACGGTGGACTGGCTCAACACCATGGCGCGCGATTTCTATCGCGACCTGTACGCGCTTCTGGAAGAAGGACGTGAGGCGGGCGTGTTCGAGTTCGGCGATGCGCGCGTGACCGCGCATTCCATGGGCGGCGTGATTGGATTCATGTACACGTGGCACGAGCCGGGACGCATGGACCCGGAGACGCTGGCGCAGGAGTTGGCCAGGAACATGATGAAACTGGTCCTGCCGAATTGATCGCAGTCAAAGCCAGCTGAGGCCGTCAGGGTATTCCCTTGGTCACCTTAATGGGTGACGCATAATCCATGATTTCACGGTCGTATTCGTGGAGGACTTCGTCTAACGTGTTGTCTCGATAGCATCGCGCGTTTAGCATTGCGAAAAAATCGAACGACCATTCAGAAATTCAGGAGACGGTATGGAAAAGCTGTGGCTGAAAAACTATCCGGCAGGCGTGCCAGCAGAGATCGACGCCAGCCAGTTCCGTTCACTGGCCCAGTTGCTCGAGGAATCGTTCCGTACCTATGCCGATCGCCGGGCATTCATCTGCATGGACCATGCGATGACCTACGGCGAACTCGATCAGCTTTCTCACGCCTTCGCCGCGTGGCTGCAGTCGCGGGGCCTGCGCCCCGGCGCGCGCGTTGCGATCATGATGCCGAACGTGCTGCAGTATCCGGTGGTGCTGGCGGCCGTGCTGCGGGCCGGCTACGTGGTGGTCAACGTCAATCCGCTCTACACGCCGCGTGAACTCGAGCACCAGCTCAAGGACAGCGGCGCCGAGGCGATCGTCATCCTCGAGAACTTCGCGTCGACGCTGCAGGCCGTGCTGTCGGCCACGCCGGTCAAACACGTCGTGGTGGCCAGCATGGGCGACCTGCTTGGTACGGTGAAGGGCGCGATCGTCAATTTCGTGGTCCGTAACGTCAAGAAGATGGTGCCGGCCTGGGAGCTGCCCCACTGCGTGCGCTTCAAGGACGTGCTGGCCGAAGGCCGCAAGATGACGCTGAAGCCGGTCAATACCGGTCCCGATGACGTGGCGTTCCTGCAGTACACGGGCGGGACCACCGGCGTGTCGAAGGGGGCCACGTTGCTGCATCGGAACATCGTGGCCAACGTGCTGCAGTCCGAAGCGTGGATGCAGCCGGCGCTGGCCAAGGGCGCGCCTATCGACCAGGTGGTCACCATCACCGCGCTGCCGCTGTACCACATCTTCGCGCTGACCGTCTGCTGCCTGCTGGGGATGCGCAGCGGTGGCCTGAGCATCCTGATCCCGAATCCGCGCGATATCCCGGGCTTCATCAAGGAACTGCAGAAGTACAAGTTCCACATGTTCCCGGCCGTGAACACGCTCTACAACGCGCTGCTGAATCATCCGGACTTCGCCAAGATCGATTTCTCGGGCCTGCGCGTGGCCAATGGCGGCGGCATGGCCGTGCAGGAAGCCGTGGCCAAGAACTGGCTGGCGAAGACGGGCTGCCCGATCATCGAAGGCTACGGCCTGTCCGAAACCTCGCCGTCGGCCACCTGCAATCCGACCGATACCGATGCGTTCTCCGGCACGATTGGTCTGCCGCTGCCGTCGACCGACGTGTCGATCCGCGACGACGACGGCAACGAACTGCCGCTCGGCCAGCCGGGCGAAATCTGCCTGCGCGGGCCGCAGGTGATGGCCGGCTACTGGAATCGCCCCGACGAGACCGCCAAGGTCATGACCGCCGACGGCTTCTTCAAGACGGGCGACATTGGCGTGATGGACGAGCGCGGCTATACCAAGATCGTCGATCGCAAGAAGGACATGATTCTGGTGTCGGGCTTCAATGTGTATCCGAACGAAGTGGAAGGCGTGGTAGCGGAATGCCCGGGCGTGCTGGAAGTCGCCGCCGTGGGCGTGCCGGACCAGCACTCGGGCGAGGTGGTGAAGCTGTTCGTGGTCAAGAAGGACCCGGCGTTGTCCGAGGCCGACGTGATTGCGTTCTGCAAGGAACGCCTGACCGGCTACAAGCGCCCCAAGTACGTCGAGTTCCGTACCGAACTGCCGAAGACCAACGTCGGCAAGATCCTGCGCCGCGAACTGCGCGATAGCCGCAAGGCAGCCTGACGCAGGATCTGGCGCCTCAACACTCGTTTGACGGCGCCATCTGCGGTTGTGTCGATCCGTCCGGATAGATCAGCCGCACACACGCGCCGGGCTCCAGTCCCGGCGCCGCCGGCGCATTCACCTGCGCCACGGTGCCATCGGCAGTCCGTACCTTGTACTGGTAGAGATCCATCTGCTGAGGCGGCTGCCGGTTGAACAGGCGTGTCAGATCCATCGAGAATCCCACGCCAACGCCGCCACCGCCACCACCGCCGCCAACACCGGCGGCTCCCACACCGACGCCGTAGCCGCTGTCGGTCGGATTCGCGACGTCGATCCGCGTCAGGAACGTCTTTTCGGTGACGCGTCCGAGCTTGACCGTCGCGTTCACCGGGGTGATCTGCGGGCCCGAAGGCGTCGAGGAGGCACATGCCGCCACGACGCACGCGGTGGACAAGATCCCGATGAGTTGCAGCGGACGAGACAGTAACTGGGTCATGACGTGGGCAGGCTGGTCTTGAGGCGGCCGAGCAGCCGGAACAGCGCGCGGCGATCGGTTTCGGCCAGGCCGGAGAACAATTGCTCGATCCATCCCTCGTGCGCGCGCGCCATGCTGGAGAACGCTGCCCGGCCGGCAGGCGTCAGGCGGATCAGATAGGCGCGGCGATCGGTGGGCAGCGCCTCGCGCGTGACCAGGCCTTCCTGCTGCAACTGGTCGGTGATGCCGGTGACATTGCCACCGGTCACCATCATGCGGCGAGATAACTCGCCCATCTTGAGGCCCTCAGGATGCCGATCGAGCTGCGACATCAGATCGAAGCGGGGCAAGGTGACCGCGAAGTCCTGACGTAGCCGCGAACGGATGTCGCCCTCGATCAGGTTCGTGCAGGTCAGCAGGCGCAGCCAGAGGCGCAGCGCCTCATGCTCCGAGTCGCCGGCGCTGGTCTCCAGATCGACCGGCGCCGGCTCGTCGGTACTGCTGGCGGAGGAAGGATTGGGCATCGTGGTTAGGGCAGGCGAAAACTTGATATTTCAAGTATATGCCTTGCCCGGCCACGATCGGTTGTCGTCAGTCGACCTTTGCGCCGGAATCCTTGACCACCTTGGCCCATTTGATGTGCTCGGCGCGGATGAGAGCGGCGAACTGGTCGGGTGTGTTGCCGACCGGATCGGCGCCCTGGGCCATCATTCGGTCGCGCACGGCAGGGGTGCTCAGGCTCTTGGCGACTTCCTGCTGGATGCGATGGATGATCTCCGGCGACGTGCCAGCCGGTGCCAGCAGCCCGAACCACGAACTGGCCTCATAGTTCGGCAGGTTCGCCGCGGCCGCCACGGTGGGCACGCCGGGCAGCGCCGGCGACGGCTTGGCGCTGGTCACGGCCAGCGCCTTGAACTTGCCGGCCTTGATCAGCGCCATGGAGGAAGGCAGGTTGTCGAACATCACCTGCAT
>NZ_ANKP01000245.1:0-7571 GCF_000319775.1 Cupriavidus sp. HMR-1 | reverse complement strand
CCGCCAGTCGGTGCGGCGCCTGGCCGCGCGGGCGCCTCGGCGATCAACGCGCCGGGCTTGAGCTTGTATTGGCCATCTGCCACCACGCGCTCCCCGGCCTGGACGCCCTTGGCGATCACGGCCCGCGCGCCCTGGAGTTCCGCTACCTCCACCGGCTGCAGCTTCACGGTCTGGTCCGCCTGCACGGCATAGACGTAGGTGCCGGCATCGTTACGTTGCACCGCTGACGCCGGAATGACCACTGCGCGGTCACGCTGGCCCAGCACGAGCCGGGCGTTGACGTACTGGCCCGGCCACAGCAGGTGCTTCGGATTCGGAAAGCGCGCCTTGAGCTGGATGGTGCCGCTGGTGGTGTCGATCGTGTTGTTCAGCAGGATCAGGCCGCCGTGCCCGAGGTCGGCATCGGTGCCGCGCTCGTGGGCGAACACTACCAGTGGCGACTGGCTGGCCTGCATCGCGCGGTTGATGCGGCCGAAGGCGTCGTCGGGCAGCGTGAAGACGACGTCGATCGGGTCGATCTGGCGGATCACGACGAGGCCGGTGGTGTCGGTGGCATGGACGATATTGCCGGGGTCGACCAGCCGGGCGCCGACGCGGCCGGAGAGCGGCGCCGTGATGGTCGTGAAATCGAGCTGCACCTTGTCCAGCGCGATCTGCGCTTCGTCATTGCGCACGGCGGCGGCAAGCTGGTCGACCAGCGCGCGCTGGGTGTCGAGTGTCTGGCGCGTGGTCGAGTCGACCTTGATCAGTTCCTCGTAGCGCTTCAGGTCCAGGCGGGCGTTGGCAAGCTGCGCCTCGTCGCGCGCCTTGGTAGCCTGCGCCTGCTGCAATTGCGCCTGGAACGTGCGCGGGTCGATCTGCGCCAGCACCTGACCTTCCTTGACGTCCTGGCCTTCGACAAAGCCAACGCGCTCGAGCTGCCCATCCACGCGTGGCTTGACCGTCACAGTCTGCATGGCCTGGACTGTGCCGACGCCAGTCAGGCCAATGTCCACGTCCTCGCCCTGCGCCGCGGCGGTGGTCACTACGATGGCCGGGTTCGCCTGCGCGGCCTTGGGCGGGAACAGCCATCGTCCCAATGGCCTGGCAACCAGCCAGACCACCACGATGGCGATGACGACGTACAGGGCGATGGCCAATGGCCGCCGGCGGGGAGGAGGCGAAGCAGACATGCGTGACATTGGTCGCTTGACTCGACAAGCATAGTCGGTGGCTGTCATGTGAGATATGACCGCCTTATTACCGTTTATTTCAGGTTCACGATGTGACTCGCGCGTCAAGCCTCGGGCCCTTGCGTGGCCCTCCATCCAATCTCCTATTGCGCTGCCACGATGTGCAGCGTAGAAGATAGGCGGGAGGCCGCAATTCGTGGCCGGCGGCCTGTCACAACAACGAAAGGGTTAGAGAAAAGGGGTAGACCATGGAGACTCAGGAAAGCGCCCTCGTCTTGGCACTGCTGACGGCTCCCGTCCGCGTCACGATCTGCCGCGCCCTGCTCGATGCGGGCGAGGAAGGCATGTCCGCGGCGGAGCTGGCCGAACTGGCCGGCCTGACGCTGCGCCACGCTGCGCACCACTTCCAGGAAATGACCCAGGGCGAGATTCTGGCCCTGGCGATTCGCGACCGCCGCGTCTGTTATACGCTCAAGGCCCGTGTGGCTGTGCGCGAGGCGCTCGGCTACGTCGACGCCAGCGGCATGAATTGACACCGCAGCGGGGTCTCGTCTGACCCTGCTGTGTACAATCCGCCACACTTCTGGCGGCCCAGGTCAACGGCGGGCCTCGTCTTGCCGTTCAGATCATGGTGATAGTCAGTCATACTGAATCGGGAACATCACAGTGAATCTCACCAACCGGGCCGTCACATTGCCGCTCTGGGCAATCCTGTATTTCGTCCTCGGATACTTTTCGCACAAATTCAATGGGCCGTTCACGGCCGCCGGCTACATCTGGCTGCCGGCCGGCGTGACCGTGGCCGCTTTCATGCTGGCGCCGATGCGCCGCTGGCTCGGGCTCGGCCTGGCGTTCCTGGTGGCCCAGATGCTGCTGGGCATGGTGGAAGGGCGCGATGCGTTCCGGATGCTGCTGTTCTCGCTCGACGAGATCGGCTTCGCAGCGCTGGCCGTGGCCGTGATCCATCTGACCAAGTTCTCGCTGGAAGGGCTGGCGTTCCTGCGCGGGTTGCTGCTGGCCGGCGTGATCGCCAGTGTCGGCGGGGCGGTCATCGGCGCGGGCTGGTTCTGGCTGTTCCTTGATGTGCCGTTCTGGGCTACCGCCAAGGTGTGGGCCGCGGCGGACTTCGTCGGGGTGCTGATCGTCACGCCGGTCTTCGCCGGATGGGCGCGTTTTCGCGCCGCGCGTTCGGGCGGCCGCCAGCCCGGCGAGTTCTTCTTCGGCCTGGCCGCGCTGGCATGTGTGCTGGCGACCGCCGCGCTGGTGTTCGACGGCACGCGGCTTGCGCAGCTCTCGCTCGGCGTGGCCTATGCGCTGACCTATATCCCGTTGTTCTTCGTGGCCATCGTGGCGTTGCTGCTGGGTGGGCGTGGCGGATCGGTCGCCGTGGCGTTGCTGACCGTGCTAGTGCTGGTCAATACCGCCCAGGGCGACGGCCCGTTTGCCGAAACCGCGCTGTACCACGGTGACTCTCTGTTAATCGCGCAGCTTTACCTGGCCGTAGCCGCGCTGCTGACGCTGCTGATCAACACGCTGCGAACGGCGCGCGAGCAGACGAACGCGCAGGCCGCCGCACGCCAGAACGACGTGGAACTCGCGCTGGCTGCCAGTGGGCAACTCGTCTACCGACTTGACCCACATAGCGGGCGGCTGCGCTGGAGCGGCAGCGTGGAACGCGCGCTGGGCCTGCACGACTCGGCGTTGTCCACGCTCGACGATGTCCTGGCCCGCGTGCATCCGGACGACCGCGCCGAGGTGCGCCGCCGCTGGTTGCGCGAATGTGATGGCGAGATGCGCGGCGACCTGACGTTCCGGCTCTTGCTGCCGGCGGGCGCCACCACGACGATCGTCGACATGAGTGGCCCGCTGCTCGACGGCGACGATTCCGTCGCGTTGATTGCCGGCGCATGGCGCGTGATCGCCTCCCACGACACGGAAGGGCGGCGCGCAGCATGACAACGCAACAGGCTCCACGCACCGGAGCCCTGCTGATTCACGGATTGGGCGGTACCCAGTACGACCTCGGGCCGATGCACAAGGTGCTGCGCCGCGCGGGCGTGGAGACGCACGCCGTCACGCTGCCCGGTCATGGCGGCGTGCCCGAGGACCTGTTGCCCGTGGTGGCGGAGCAGTGGATGGACGTGGTGACCCAGTCCTACGACGAACTGGTCGGCCAGTACGACACGTTCCATGTCATCGGCATGTGCATGGGAGCGCTGCTCGCGCTGGAACTGGTCGCGCGGCGCCAGCATCGCAAGGGCCAACTGGTGGCGCTGGCTGCCCCGGTCTATATCGATGGTTGGTCCACACCGTCCTACCGCTGGCTGCGGCACGTGGTCTATCACCTGCCGGGGCTGCCCACGCGCATCAAGGTAGAGGAGAACGAGCCGTTCGGCATCAAGAACGACCTGGTGCGCGCCATCGTCAAGGCCAAGTTCGAGCGCGGCGACAACTTCCACTATCGCTGGGTGCCGTTGACCTGCATCCGGCAGGTGGACCGTCTGCGCCGCTGGGTGCTGGACAGCGCGCACCGCGTGCCTTGCCCGACGCTGGTCGTCAACGCGCGCGAGGACGAGCTGACCACGCTGCGCTCGTACGATTTCCTGCTCGGCGCGGTGCCGCAGGTGCGGGGTGTGGTGCTCGAGAACAGCTATCACATGATCTGCGTGGATAACGATCGCGAGCAGGTCATCGCCAGCGTGCTCGAGTTCCTGGGGCTGGAGGCGTCCGCTGGCAGACCCCGCGCGCGTCGGTCCGTGGAGGTGCCGATGGCGGAGGAAGCCGTCGCCACGCTGGTGGGCGAGTATCTCTCCGCGCTGACCACGCGGCATTTCGAGGCCGTCTATCCGCTGCTCGATCCGGCCATCGAATGGCGCCATCTGGGTGAGCACCCGCTGGCAGGGGTCTATGCAGACCGGGATGCCGTGATTGGCTTGTTCCAGCGCGTGGCGCAACTGGCCGGCGATACCGTGCGGATCGAGGTGGCCGGCGCGCCGCGCATCGACGGCCAGACGGTGGAAATCGACATCGCGGCGTCGTACCGGTTCGACGGTCAGCCAATGGATGGCCGTGGCACGCAGACGCTACGGCTGGCCAACGGCCGCATCCGCGCGGTCGAATATCGTCCCGAATCGGCGGCGGACAGCGATGCGCCGCTGGTCCGCCAGGCGGGCTAGAACACGCGGCCCAGCTGCAGGTAGATATTCCACACACCCTGCGGCGCCGCCGCGACGCCAAAGTAGAGCGGGCCGATCACGCTGTTGCCGCCGATGAACAGGCTGGCGCTGGACTTGTAGGGTCCGCTGCCGAAGTTGCGGCGCCTGAGCCAGACGTCGCCCACTTCGAGGCTGGAGCCGAACACCGTTGTGCGCAGCCCCGGCAGCACGAATTCACGCAGATCGTTCAGGTACGTGATGCGGCCGTAGAGCAGGTAGTTGCCCGAGAACTGGTCCGGCGCATAGGCTGACAGGCGCTGGAATCCACCCAGCGTGAATCCCAGCCCGCCACTGACGCTGCCGGAGGTGCGGTGGTCGTTGTAGGTCATCGCCCCCTCGGCCGCCAGGTTCAGCGTATGGCGCCCGTAGCTGCCCGCCCACAGGGCCTTGCCGTGGACGTCGTCGAAGCTGTTGTCCGTGCCGCCGAACGATAGCTGGTTCACCGCATTGAAGTAGTAGCCCTTGCGCGGAAAGAGCGGGTCATCGAGCTGGTCGATCGTCAGTTCCGCCCGCACCACCGGCTGCTGCACCGAGGCACTGAACTTGCCGTTGCTTGCCGCGCCAATCAGATAGTCAGAGTAATAGCGGACCTGCTGATAGTTCGCGCCGACCCGGAACTCGCCCAGCCTGCCGATCGGCAACCCGAGGTCGACGCCTGCCAGCGCCGTGTCCACGCGCACGGCGGTGAGCGGCGTGGTGCTGCGGGTGGGGCTGCTGTCGGGGTAGATGTCGACGTGCTTGCGGCCGTATTCGAGGTATGGCGCGATATAGAAGCCCAGCCGGTCCAGCACCGGTTGGCGAAGCTCCGTGTGCCACTTGGCCTGGGTGCTGCCCAGCACGATGTCGTTGCGCCATTCCAGACCGCTTTGCGTCAGCCACGGATAGCGGTGACCCAGTTGCAGGTTGAACGCGCCCTTGCCGTCGAACGTCGTGGACATGCCGAAGCCGAACAGCAGGAACTGCGGCCCCCATGATTTCTCCTGCGCGTCGATCTTGAGCACGGACCGGCCGTTCTCGGTAACCACATCCTGCGTCACGCTTTCGAAGTTGCCGGTGGTGGAGAGCTGCGAGAGGTCGCGGTTGATCGCTTCGGCGTCATAGGTGTCGCCTTCGCGCGTTCGCAGATACTGCTTGATGTAGGCGGGCGGAATGCGCCCCGAGGCATGGATCTCGATCGCGTCGATGCGCTTGGGCTCGAATCGCGCGCTATGCGTCTCCCGGGCGGCGATGTACTGGTCCCAAGCGTCGGGCGGCAAGGCCAGCGCGGCAAGCCGTGGCGCGATGCCTTCAGCCGCCGTGTAGCCAAGCTGCACGCCACGGCGCGCATTGGAGAAGTCGGTGAACGACAGATCGCCGAGATCGGGTTCCAGCAGCACATCCCGCTGCCCCAGCAATGCCTTTTGCGCGGCGAGGTTCTGGTTCATCAGGATCGTCACCATCTGCTGGGTGACGGCCGCTGGCGAATCGAGGTTGGAGGGGTCGTCGAGTGGCGAGGCCACATTGACCGCGATGACGAAATCGGCGCCCATGTCGCGCGCCATCTGCACAGGCAGGTTGCTGACCAGGCCACCGTCCACCAGCGTGCGTCCATCCACCTTGAACGGCGCGAACAGGCCCGGCACGGCCGCACTGGCGCGGATCGCGCGCGGCAACGACCCTTTCTCGAGCACCACGGGCGCACCCGAGCTGAGGTCCGTGGCGATGGTGCGGAATGGAATGGGCAGTTTGTCGAAATCGATATCGCCGGGCCACGGCGCCGTCCAGTCCTGCAGCAGTGCCAGCAGCCGGTTGCCCTGCACCAGCCCGCCGGGCAGCTTGACCTTGCCGTCGCCATAGCCGACCGAGAGGCCGATCGGGTATTCGAAACTGTCCTCGCGCAGCGTCTGCGGCAGGTGCGCGCGTTCGTTACGGTCGAAGACGATGTCGCTCAGGTTGATCTGCGACAGCCGGGTGTCGAGTTCGTTTGCCGGAATCCCGCTCGCATACAGTCCGCCGACCACCGCCCCCATGCTGGTCGCCGCAATGCAATCGATTGGCACGTGCATCTGTTCCAGTGCCTTGAGCACGCCAATGTGGGCATAACCGCGCGCGCCGCCGCCGGACAGCACCAGGCCGATGCGCGGTCGTGCGGCATCGGCGGCGGAGGTGTGGCTGGCGCTGCACTCGGCGTAAGCCTGCTGGAACAGGCCCGCAATGAGCAGGCAAAACAAGGGCAGCCAGCGCAGCGGTGCGCAGCGCGGCCCGGAAACGAGTCTCGACATGATGGCGGTGCCGGGAGGGGAACGATCGGCAGCGCCGGGCGGAGGCAGGCCGCGAATACGTCGCGATGCCTCCGTCTGGCGCCGACAGGGCGGACGGGGAAATCCACCAGGCAGGAGTTTAACCGGGTGGGCGGGACTCGGGCGGCGGCGTGCCTGGCTGTGTCACGGGCCCCCACACGGCATCGGCGTGTTCCGTCTGGAACCGGACCGCGGCCAGGTCCATCGTGAAGAACATCCGCTCATGCGTCAGGGTCTGGCCCAGCGCCGAGCGCCGGACCATGTCTAGGACGTCGGGATTCATCCCGATCAGCCAGAGCATGACGCCATCCTCCTCGCGCAGCACTCGTTCGGCATCGGTCAGCATGTGCAGTGCCGTGTACTCCATGTCAGAGACCGCGGTCAGGTCGAGCGCGACCACCTTCGGCTTGTCGTGCAGGATCATTGGCCGAAGTTTGTGACCGATACGCCGCGCGTTGACGAAGTAGACGCGCCCCTCGGGCCGCAACATCAGCAGGCCGGGCACGGTCTCGTCGTGCGGGTGCGCGTCCGATTGCGGACGGAATACGTTGGTGCCGGGCTTGCGCGCCAGCTTGTAGACCGGCGGATCGGAGGTCTGATAGGCCAGGGCCAGCATCGATACGACGATCGCCACGACGATGCCTTGCAGCGTGCCCAGGGCCACCACGCCAGCCAGGGCGACCAGCGCCCAGATGAACTCGGTGCGGCGGATGCCGAGGATCGCCAGAAATTCGGCGGGTTTGATCAGAGAGACGGAGTAGACGATGACCACCGCGGCCAGCGTGGCTTCCGGCAAACGGCCGACCAGCGGGGCGAGCAGCAGCATCGTGCCAAGCGAGGCCAGCGCGGTGACCAGGCCGGCCAGTTGCGAGCGCGCCCCCGACAGCCGGTTGACGGCGGTCTGC